>JBNJCX010000095.1:0-3003 GCA_051744365.1 Bacillota bacterium | reverse complement strand
CCTCCCACTGGGATTCCATGGGCAATTCTCGTAACCTTTACTCCCAGAGGTTTGATAAGTTTTGAAATGTACATAGCTGTAGCCTCTCCCTCAACTGTTGGGTTTGTGGCGATAACTACTTCTTTAACCTCTTCATCCCCAAGTCTGTTTAAAAGCTCCTTAATCTTTATGTCCTGAGGGCCAATATTCTCCATAGGTGAAATTGTACCATGCAGCACATGATACAATCCCTTGTATTCCTTGCTTTTTTCCATAGCTACTATATCCCTGGGTCCTTGGACAACACAGATTATCGTCCTGTCTCTGTTGTGCATGCTACAAATATTGCAGATCGGCTTGTCTGTAAGATTTCCACAAACCTGGCAGAGTCCAATCTTTTCCTTGGCCTCTAAAATGGCTGCTGAAAGCTTCTCAGCTTCCTGCTGATCCATCTCCAGCACATAAAATGCCAATCTCTGGGCTGTCTTTCTTCCAATTCCCGGAAGCTTTGAGAATTGGTCCACTAAATTTGCGATCGGCAATGCATAATAATCCATCTTCTGTCCTCCAATTATACCTACATTCCCGGAATATTAAGTCCTCCGGTTACCTTTCCCAACTCTTTTGCAGAAAATTCCTCTGCTTTTCTTAGGGCTTCATTTACAGCTGCCATTACAAGATCCTGAAGCATTTCAACATCCTCAGGGTCAACAACAGACTGATCTATTTCGATTCCGAGAACTTCCCTCTTGCCATTTACAACGACCTTGACGGCTCCTCCTCCTGATGTTGCCTCCATCTCAGTTGCATCAACCTGCGCCTGTACCTCTTCCATCTTCTTCTGCATCTTTTGCATCTGTTTCATCATATTGTTCATATTTCCACCCATTCCAGGGTATCCGCCTTTTGCCATACTGTATCCCCTCCTTATTTTATTTCTACAATATCTTTTCCAAAGAAATCCAGAACATCATTAACAATCTTCTCTTTGGCTGACTTTTTGTCTTCCTGGTTCACGCTTCCGGAAACAGGCATTTCACACCCCTTCATTATAACAAGAAGCTCTATTTTCTGTCCAAAAAATTCTGTTAGAATTTCTTCAAGAAAAGCCTTATTCTGATTTGAGTTGACTGCATCCTTGTGAAACTCAAACCCCTCCTTATATGACAGGGTTATTCTGTTACCATTAAGCTGTGATACTTCCCCTTCCATCACAAGGGCATATATGTTTATTTTCCTGGACTTGATAACCTGCATGACCTTAGTCCATGAACTTTTTAACACTTCAAGGGTCAGCTCTCCTTGTGGCTGGTCAGACTGCTCTTTTTCGGGAACAGACTGCTTGCTGTCCATAACAGCCTTTTCCTCAACTGTTTTTTCAACCTTCGTTTCAAACTCTTTCTCGATTGGCTTGCTTGTCGCTTTTGCCATGGAAGGCACTTTATTTTTGGCTGGAGCGATGGCTATTCCCTCTTCAAGTCTTCTTACCCGTTCCTCCAGTGACAATTCACTTTTAAGATTTACAAGTCTTATTGCAGACATTTCCAGTATAATCCTTGGCTGCATTGACCATTTCATTGAATTCTCCGCATTTGTCAGAACCTCGAGACTGGACATAAGATAGTGTAACTCCATGTCATCTGACTGATTTTTATATTGGCTTACCTCTCCCCAATCAATAAGACTCTCAGGATTTTTGGATGTTTTTGAAATAACCAGATTCCTGTAATGATGTATAAGATCCTTTAGGAATTGTGGTATATCCTTTCCTTCCTGAATCATATGGTCCACCATTCTCAGGGATTGTTCTGTATCACTTGATTTTATTGCATCAACTAGATCAAAAACAAGGTCCACATTCGCAATACCGAGAATATTTATTGCATCCTCATAGGATACTGAATCGCCTTCAAATGCTATGCACTGATCAAGAAGGCTTAAAGCATCCCTCATGGCTCCATCGGAATTTTTTGCTATTAGCTGAAGAACCTTATCTTCGACCTTTACTCCAAGGACATCGGTTATACTATTCATTCCCCTTATCATATCCCCAGATGTAAGTCGCTTGAAATCAAATCGCTGACATCTCGACAGGATTGTTTGGGGCAGACGCTCAGGTTCAGTTGTTGCAAGCAGGAACAAAAGATGCTTTGGAGGCTCTTCCAAAGTCTTCAAAAGAGCATTGAAGGCCTCATTTGTCAGCATATGAACCTCGTCTATTATGTATACTTTGTATCTTGCCCTTGAAGGAGGGTAAATCACCTTTTCCTTCAATTCCCTTATATCTTCTATCTTCCTGTTGCTGGCTGCATCCATCTCAATTACATCCATAATGCTTTCGTCTAGAATTCCTTTGCAGATGTCACACTTGTTGCATGGATTTCCATCCTGAGGATCCAGGCAGTTTACTGCTCTTGAAAAAACCTTGGCAGCTGATGTCTTCCCAGTTCCCCTTGTACCTGAAAACAGGTATGCATGACCAATGCTTTCCTTTTTAATCTGGTTCTTTAAAATTGTGGTTATATGAGTTTGACCCAGAATTTCATCAAAAGTCCTGGGCCTGTATTGTCTGTACAATGCCTGATACATGGAATCACCCTATCTGTATAATATAGTTTATTATACCAAAAAAACTCCTTCTTTACACTAACAAAAGCAAAAGGGTCCCGATGGACCCCCTATTATATAGCTTCCTTTATAAGACCTTCCGCTTCTCCCTCTTCCGGAAACCTTCCAAACTCTGCTTTGGAGAACAACAGCTTGTCGTTTACCTTGATCTCAAATACTCCACCCTGTGATGGAATGATTGCGAGCTCAGATATATTGTTCTTTTGTTGATTGAGGATTTTTTTTGCCAGAGCAACTGCTCTGTCCAGGTAACCTCAGGAAGTGCAATATTCAATTGACAGCTTCTTTTTCATAATGTTATCCTCCTCTTTAAATCAAGTTGTATTTTCCAATACTTTTGATTTGTTTTTTATTATTTTAATAGATTATTTCATTGAAATAATGGAAATTTGCATA
>JBNJCX010000094.1:0-3040 GCA_051744365.1 Bacillota bacterium | reverse complement strand
CATTTCCTGAAAGATTAAATCAGGAATGGATATCCGAAAAGAACAAGGGGCAGAAAATTCTGCCCCTTGTTTCTATTCAATAACCTTTTCAACGAAAGCCTCCACCAGCTGAGGATCAAGATGGGTTCCAGCTGCTTCCTTCATAATCTCAACGGCCTTATCCTTGTCAATTGCATCCCTGTATGGTCTATCTCCAGTCAGGGCCTCGTAGGTGTCAGCTACAGCTATTATCCTTGAAAGAAGAGGTATTTCTTCTCCTGCCAGTCCCTCCGGATATCCGGATCCATCCCATCTTTCGTGGTGGTAGAGGACAATTTCGGCCAGATATGCGTATTCATCAGTGCTTTTAAGTATCTGGTAGCTTGTTTCCGGGTGCTGCTTGATCAGCTCGAATTCACCAGTACTAAGTGGTTCAGGCTTGTTGAGAAGCTCTTCAGGCAGGATTATCTTTCCGATATCGTGTAGCTCCCCTGCCTTTCTAACATCCTCTGCAATCCGCTTGCCGTAGCCCATGGCCTTTGCCAGCTGCTCACTGTATAGTGATACCTTTTCAGTATGTCGCTTTTCTGTGTTGTATTTTTTGTTTACATTATTTAGAATCAGCTCTATGGTCTTGCTTCTTATGGCTTTGCCGTTCCTAAGCTTATCGCGGTACATCATTGAGTCCGCTTCCTTCATAATTTCTATTATATTCTCCTGTGGAGATGTCTTTGTTGAATATCCTATGGCCACAGATACAACAATGGAATCCAGCCCTGATTCAGAGGTGATGCTTTCAATCCTTTTTTTAATCTTTTCAGCATCAGATTTATCTGTCTTTGGAAGAAGGACTATAAATTCATCTCCACCCATCCTGCCGATTATATCGTCCTCCCTGCATACATTCCTGATGCTTTCTGCAACTGAAACAAGTACCTTATCCCCCACCTGGTGTCCGAATGCATCGTTAGTAAGCTTCAATCCGTTTACATCCAGCATCATAATTGTAAATGGATAGTTCCTTGGCGTATCAAGCCTCTCCATGGAATCCTCGACATATCTTCTGTTATAGAGACCTGTGAGATGGTCGTGGAAGCTGAGGAATTTTATTTTTCGCTCCTCTGCCTTTTTCCGGGATATATCCCTTGCAAAGCCTACCACAAGGTTTTGTTCGCTGTCAAAAAGCGAAGACATGATTTCAATTTCATATGTATTCCCGTTCTTTCCCCTGTGAACGGTCTCAAATCTGTCCCTGCCCTCTGTCAATATCCTGTTGATTCTGTTTTCTATGTTTCTACTGTTTTCTATCATTTCAAGGTCCCTTACATTCATCCTAAGCAGCTCTTCTCTGGTATACCCGCTCATTTTGCAGAATGCTGAATTTACATCAGTGAAATTCCCATCCCTATCCAATACCCAGAATGCATCGATGGTAGTTTCAAGTATGGCTCTCACATATTTCCTGTTTTCCTCAAGCTCCATCTCCGCCTGATGTCTCTTGGTTATATCCCTTATGATTCCTATGATTCCAAGGACATTGCCACCCTCATCAAAAAAAGGGGATTTTATGGTTTCCAGCCTTGTTTCTTTTCCACCCCTGTCAACACCCCATATTTCGTATCTTGTAGAATTCAGTGTGCGGATAATATCCATATCCTGCTGCCTGAACTTCTCAGCATCCTCAGCAATATGTATATCAAAACCCGTTAGCCCTACTATATCTTCAATGCTTTTCCCATGGAAATCTGCGAAAGCCTTGTTGCAGCTGGTATAATGATCATTGGTATCCTTGAAGAAAATCATATCCTCACTTGAATCAAGTATTGATTCAAGCATGGCTTGTGAATAGCTTTGCTTGTGATTCCTTTCAGGCATGAAATTATCTGATGACCTTCTTATTCCTCGATCGGTATCCATGGGCACCCTCCCGGATCTATTTTTCATACGTCTTATTTTTGCACTATATCAGCGGTCTTGTCATTTCATATTGATACAGGCTGTCCTTTTCAAAGCCAAACCTCCTAAGGAAGTTGGATATTCCTGCATTGCTTGATACGCTCATATAAAGCTCCAGCTTACCTGTTATCTCAATTACCTTGTGGATCAATGCGACTCCGTGTCCTTCCCTTCTGTGTGCTGGATGGGTCCACATTCTGTAAATCTTACCCTTGTCGTCAAATATTATAAAGCTCACAAGATTTGACCTGTTTGTTATGCCATAATATTGAATTCCATCCAGTTTGTCAGTGTATTCTATGGAATTTTGCCAGTTTATATGGGTTTCATTGAGAATGGGCTTGATTCTTCTGATTGTCTCAGGTCGTATTTTTTCAACCACCATACTCCTGTCTGGAAATTTACGGAGCTCCTTAAGGGTATAGTATCTCAAAAAATAGGCCTTCTCATATCCCAATCCCTCATAGAATTCCACAGCACTGTCATTGCCGGATACAACTTCAAGCATTAGCATGCGACATCGGTTTTCCCTGGCAGACTCCTCAAGCTTTTCCATTAGAATACGGCCGATTCCCTTTCTCCTGTAGGCAGGAATCACTGAAAGGGTTCCACACCTTAGAGTCTTTATATCATCATAGGTTATAACTCCTCCAAGAACAACCCCCACTGGTCTGTCATAGTCATATGCAATATATGAATGCTCCCTTTTGTTACCTTCGGCTCCGAAGAATCTATCAACAAACTGCTCTTTGCTAAAATCCATTTTAATTATGTAATCTGAAAATCCTTCGGTAAAAGCATTGTGAATATCCTCATCCAAAACATCTGAGCACTTAATTATTCTGATACCTTCCATGCGAGCCTCCTCTCTTTTAATATTCCCTATAGTCTTTGTTTCTATTATACTGTTATTTATTCATATATTCACGATGTTTTTGTAATTTTGTCACTTGAATGTCAAAAAACAGGACTTTTCTGCCTATTTGAGTATATAATACCATAAATTACAAAATTTTATTATCTGAAGTTTCAAAATATTGTAGTATTTCAGTTTAGCAGCTGTTATAATAGATTTTAAAATATCATTGGTAGATGCTACAGAAAG
>JBNJCX010000093.1:0-3146 GCA_051744365.1 Bacillota bacterium | reverse complement strand
CCTCTACTTTTCCCTTCATTATCTTTAAAACTCGATTACTAAATATTATAGCCTATTGAGGAAATTAGTCAAGTTTTTTAGAAGATTATTGGACTTTTTACAAAAAGCCCGCAAACTATATATTGTAGAGTTTTCCTCTGAATTTCAACATTTATACCTATTCTACAAAGAGTATAATTTTCAGAATATTCCGGGTTTAGTGGCAAAAATTTGACAAGTTTAATTCTATCGTTTAGAATACATGGAGTATCACAAATAGTTACAAATTGGTTACAATCTGTGACAAAATTTAAAGGGGGAGAATTATGGACAGTACTAAAGCCAAAATGGCTAACAAGGTAAAGGTCCTCTTACTTCTGGCTATAGCAATGACATTATCATTGGGGGTAGGTTCCTTCCAGGGAGCCGAGATAACTCTCCATGTGGAAGACGAGACAATCCAGATGGTTTCGTATTCAGCAACAGTGGAGGATCTCCTGATTGACGAAGAAATCGAGATTGACAAGAATACACTTGTTGAACCCGGTTTGGACACACTTTTAACCAAGGACTTAAAGATTACCGTAAAAAATCCAAAGACGTACACAATTGTTCACAAGGATGATGTGATGGAATTTACATCCTACAGCACCAAGGTAGAAGAAATCCTTGAGGATGCAGACATAAATATCGGGCCGAAGGACTTTTCAACACCGGCCATGTATACAGACGTGGAACCTGGTACCACGATAACTTTTTTCCAAGTTGAGGATAAGCTGAGAGTGGAAAACACCTCTATCCCATTTGAGACAAAAGTAATAAACAACATTAGGCTGGATAAGGGTATTTCAGATACTCTCCAGGAAGGAAATGACGGATTTAAAAGATCACACATTAAAGATATATATATTAATGGTGAACTATCTTCATCTGTCATAGTACTCGATACCATAGTGTCGGAGCCCGTTTCTCAGGTAATCGAAAAGGGAGCCAACAATATGATAGCTACATCAAGAGGAGATGTACGATTTAAGGAGGCAATGATAATGAATGCCAGCGCCTATGACCTTTCCTTTGGAAGCACTGGAAAGAGACCCGGTGACTCAGGATTTGGCATCACAGCCTCAGGGACAACTGCACGACCTGGAACCGTCGCAGTGGATCCTCGCGTTATTCCCCTTGGGACAAGACTTTATGTGGAGTCCCTTGATGGAACTAGAGATTATGGATTTGCTATAGCAGAAGATACAGGAGGAGCCATTAAAGGAAGTAAAATAGACCTTTTCTTCAATTCGTCCACAGATGCATGGAACTTCGGACGAAGGAATGTAAAAGTTTATATCCTGAACTAAAGAGAACAGATATCGCAATAAGCGATATCTGTTTTTTTATCTAATTTTAAGTTCAAATACCTCTGTGCTTACAGATGATATTTCTATCCCGTAAGGATGCCTGGATTCAGTTTCCCCTTTTGTATAACCATCTTTATTGAAAAGGCAGTGAATGGACAAATATGTAACAGTCCGTTCATCCTGTGCCTGTATATGCTTTTTTACAGCTGCATAGGGTATCAGACAAGAGGTCGAGTTGGCGTTGTGTATAACCAGAAGATAACCTCCGTTTCCCCTTATGGTGTAGGCTATGACTGGACAGCTTATACTTTCATCTATATATTTAAGATTCCTTTTTATATCTTCTCTTTTATCCATCCTGAACTCGCTTCGTTCCTTCCTGAACCTAATCAAATCCCTTATATAATGGAATACATCCAGGTTCTCCTCCTTAAGGGACCAGTCAATTGAATTGATTGAAAGGGGCGCATTATATGTGTTTACCCATCCTGCCTTGGTCCTGAGGAATTCATTTCCCGCGTGAAGGAAGGGAACTCCCTGGGATAAAATCAAAATGGCGTGAACAAACTTGGTGTAGCTTTTCAGCTCCTCCTTGGTCTTATGCGGTAATACCTTTAGGAGCTTATCCTGGAGTATCAGGTTGTCGTGAGAATTCGCATAATTTATGGTTTCTCTGCCCATGGATGTAAAGCCGATTCTTGATTCATCAAAGAATATCGATCCTGCAATTCCAGTTTCAGTGGCAAGCTTTTCATCCAGGTTACCCAGTGCAAAGCCTTTTCCAAAGCCATCATTGTCTCCCTTTATGGCCTCCCTGAAGTTGTCGTTGAACAACGCAAAATGAAGCATTCCCTGTTTTCCCTTTGATGTAGTCTTATCGGATGGCAGTGTTGAAATCCCACTCATCCAGGGCTCGCCATAAATAATCACGTCGCTTTTTATCCTTCTTAGCCTCCTGACAGCCTCCTCCACTGTATCGATGTCAATCAGTGCCATCAGGTCAAATCTGAAGCCATCCACCCTGAACTCCTTCAACCAGTATTCCAGACTTTCCAGAATAAACCTCCTTGTCATGGGTTTCTGTGTATCAAGCTCGTTTCCCACGCCGGAACCATTTGAAAATGAACCATCCTCCCTGATCCTGTAGTAGTAGTCAGGAGCCAGTATATTGAAGTTTGAATCCTTGCCTCTGAAGGTATGGTTGTATACCACATCAAGTACCACCTTCAATCCCGCCTGGTGAAGCGCCATTACAAGTGTCTTCAGCTCCTTTATCCTGGTTGCTGGATTGTGTGGGTCTGTCGAGTAGGACCCCTCGGGAACGTTGTAAAGCTCAGGGTCATATCCCCAGTTGTAGTTGTCCTCATCCATGGCATATTCCCTTTCCTCCCTAGTGGTGAGAAAGTCATACACTGGCAGCAGATGAACATGGGTTATGCCAAGCTCCACAAGGTGATCGATTCCTGTGGAGAGGTCTCCATACCTCGTTCTTCTCTCTCCCATCCCAATATAAGTACCCTTGTTTTGGATACCGGAGGTCTTGTGAGATGTAAAATCCTTTATATGTGTCTCATATATGATAGCGTCCACAGGAGAAATCTCATAAGGCTCCCAGTGCCCCTCCCATCCTTCAGGATTTGTCTCCTCCAGATCAATTATTGCGGAGCGCAGGGAATTACATGAGGATGCAATGCTATATGGATCAGTGACCTCATACTTTCCTTGTACTATATAGGTATAGAACCTGCCCTTCTGGTCTCCTGGAATCTCAAGGAAGAATGTTCCATCCTCTTCCTTATTCATGGGGTATTCCCT
>JBNJCX010000092.1:0-3488 GCA_051744365.1 Bacillota bacterium | reverse complement strand
ATCTTTTCTGAAGTTTTTTGTCATTTCCTTGATGCTCTCCTGAAAAGAGACAACTTGTCTATATTACCCCTTATTGATACTGTTGTCAAGGAAATAATCAAATTAATTTTATTTCACTTTTAAAGGGTGCAATGTTTATATACCCGTGATTATAAATATTAATCTGTTTATCCAATGTTTTTTTCAAACTAAATACAAATTGGTTGTAATCCTCCTGTAATGGTGTGTCAATATTAATCATTCTAGGAAGTTTAACAAATTGAACAAGCCCTGATGAGGATAGTTTTTCTTCCATGTATCCCCTAAGTCCCGAAATATCCGTTGTCACTACCATAAGACCACAGGCAAGGGCTTCCATTTCAGCAAGCCAGGAAACCCTGTGAAGCTGTCTTGTATCTGTTCCATGGCAGATTCCAAATACAGGTATATCTTCTGCCACTGTTGCCGCAATTGATGTTCCCAGCCACAGATGATGGGAAAGGATTATATCAGGCCTGAATTCCTCAAGGGCTTTTCTTAGCTTTTCAGTGAATTCCTGCTCCCTCCTGGATATTTCCTCCATTGTCATATCCTTGTAGATGCTACTTCTGTATGGCATCTTGTCGCTCATTCCCATTATGGGGAATGGAATTTCAGGAGTATTAAAGTGAACCATATCTGAGTATTCCAGAATAGGGTTGCTATAATCCAGGCCTTCCTGGACAGCTCCTAGAAGTCCCTGCCTGTACCCCTTCTTGTGAGCTTCTGTTATCATTGCCTTTAGATATGTTCCACTACCTGTTTTCGCCGGTATTGGCTTGTTATGTGCAATATCTTCATAAATTAACTCCATGTATGAAAAAAGGCCCGCATCTTTGTGGGCCTCTTAAGCATCTCTTCTATTTGTTGGTAAACCGTTGGTAAGTTGGTATTTTTTTAGCTAACCACTAGTATAATTTTGCTCCTGCTGGAATATGTGAGTCAACCATTAAAAGATTCAATCTTTCTTCTCCTTCTTCTTTATGGATGGCACTTAAAACCATACCGCAAGAATCAATTCCCATCATCTTTCTTGGTGGAAGATTTGTGATTGCAATCAGTGTTTTTCCGATAAGCTCTTCTGGTTCGTAATAATCGTGAATTCCGCTTAAAATTACCCTTTCAGATGCTGAACCATCGTCTAAAGTAAGCTTCAATAGCTTTTTGCTCTTTGGCACTTCTTCACAATTCAGGACTTTCACAGCACGAAAATCCGACTTGTTGAAGGTTTCAAAATCGACAAATTCTTCAAATAGTGGTTCTACTTTCACCTTCGAAAAGTCTATCTCTTCTGTAGTCTTTGTAACTGGATTCTCTACTGCATTTGAAGCCTCTTCTCCACCTAATGGCTTCATCGTTGGGAACAACAATATGTCCCTTATACTAGGCTGATTTGTCAAAAGAATTATCATCCTGTCAATTCCTATTCCGAGTCCCCCTGTAGGAGGTAGTCCTACTTCAATTGCATTGATAAAATCTGTATCCATTGGGTGAGCCTCTTCATCTCCTGACTCCTTCTGCTTGACTTGTTCCTCAAACCTTTCCCTTTGGTCGATTGGGTCATTCAGCTCTGAGAATGCATTGGCCAGCTCCCAGGTATTTATAAATGCCTCGAATCTGTTTGTGATTCTTGGGTCGTCAGGATTCCTCTTTGCAAGAGGGGATATCTCAACTGGGTGCCCTGTGATAAATGTAGGCTGAATCAAATGCTTTTCACAGAACTCTTCAAACATTTCAGATATAATATGTCCTCTTGTAGAATTCTTGTTCACATCAAGTCCCTTTGCCTTGGCAATCTTTCTTGCCTCTTCATCTGTATTTATCTGTGAGAAGTCTACTCCAGTATACTCTTTAACCGCATCAGCCATGTCCATTCTCTTCCATGGCGGTGATAGGTCTATTTCTGTTCCCTGGTAATCTATCTTTGTGGTTCCAAGGGTTTTTTCCGCTACGTAGGCAAACAGATTTTCAGTAAGTCTCATCATCTCTTCATAGTCTACATATGCCTGGTAAAGTTCAATACTGGTGTATTCAGGATTATGCTTTGTACTCATTCCCTCGTTCCTGAACATTCTTCCCATTTCGTATACCTTCTCGAAGCCACCTACTATAAGTCTCTTCAGGTAAAGCTCATTTGCTATCCTCAGATACATGTCAACATCCAATGTATTGTGGTGGGTTTCAAATGGCTTTGCATTGGCTCCACCTGCCACTGTACTTAGAATTGGTGTCTCTACCTCAAGAAAGCCTCTATCATCAAGATACTGCCTTACTGCCTTGATTATCTTGGATCTAAGTATAAAGGTATCCTTGACTTCAGGATTTACAATCAGGTCAACATATCTTTGTCTGTATCTCAGGTCCAGGTCTTTAAGGCCGTGGAACTTCTCCGGAAGTATCTGTAGGGTCTTGGTAAGGAGAACAATTTCTGTAGCTCTTACTGATATCTCTCCGGTCTTTGTCTTGAAGACAGTTCCCTTTACTCCTATGATATCTCCAAGATCCAGATATGACAGGTCCTCGTACTCTTCTTCACCTATCAGGTCCTGCTTTGCAAAAATCTGTATCCTTCCCTCGCTGTCCTGCAGATCCATAAAGCTTACTTTTCCGTGTCCTCTTCTGGACATGATTCTTCCTGCCACCGATACTTCCTTGCCCTCAAGCTCTTCGTATTTATCCTTTATCTCAGTGCTGTGATGGGTGTAATCGTATTTTTCTATAAGATAAGGATTCCTGCCCTTTTCGATGAGCTTAGCCAACTTTTCCCTTCTTATCTGCAGCATTTCATTTAAGCTTTGTTCACCTGTTTGCATACTTTCCCTCCTTGGTTTTATCGGGCAATTTTCTGGATCTGGTATTTGACAACTCCATCAGGTACCTGTACATTGACCGTTTCTCCTGCTTTGCTTCCCAAAAGTGCCTTTCCGACGGGTGATTCGTTGGAAATCTTTCCCTCGTATGGGTTGGCTTCTGCTGAACCTACAATAGTGTACTCCATTTCCTCGTCATATTCCACGTCAAGAACAATGACTTTAGACCCTATTCCTACTATCTCGGTTGAAATGTCTTCATCTTCAATCATTTTTGCATTTCTGAGGATTGCTTCAATCTTTGCTATTCTCTCCTCCAGCTTTGCTTGCTCATTTTTTGCCTGGTCGTATTCGGAGTTCTCACTGATATCTCCAAAGTCCAGAGCAGTTCTGATTCTTTCAGCAACCTCTTTCCTCTTAATGATTTTTGCATCTTCCAGTTCCTTCTCTAACTTAGCTAAGCCCTCACGGGTCAGAAAAACTTCCTTCTCTGTCATCAAACTCTCTCCTTTATTAAATAAAAATAAGGGTCTCCCCTATTAATTCCCTGTTTTAAGCCGTTTTCTTGAAGTCATATACAGTATTTTCCTCATTGTATGCAACATATTATAATCAAGTAGAGCACAGTTGTCAAGTGTTACAACCCTCAATCGAGATTCT
>JBNJCX010000091.1:0-3655 GCA_051744365.1 Bacillota bacterium | reverse complement strand
TTGGGAGATTCGATTCCTTCCGGAACCTACTATAGAAGCTTATGGGATTATCTCGGCGGCGGAACTGACACCTACAGCTATGTTGAACAGTTTGCCGATTACCTTAATGTGGAAAGCGGGAACTTCATTGATGCAAGCATTAGTGGAAATAACACAGTTGATGTTTTTAATCAGATCGATCAGATGAGTGCCACAATCAGTGAAGCTGATGTCATTACGTTGTGTGTTGGAGCCAACGATATTATGGACGCCGCATCAAGAGGATGGTCTGGTCTTAACAAATACGACATTGACTGGAATGTAGCAGACCAGGGAAGGGCTAATTTTGAATTGTATTGGCCTCAAGTAATTGATGGTATAGAGGAATTGAACCCCGATGTAACACTTATTGTTATGACCATATACAATCCATATCGTATAACTGACGATTACTATGATTTAGTAGACCCTTATTTTTCAGGAGATCAGGGGGATTTTGGTCTAAATCATATTATTGAGTTCACAATGGATTTGGATAATAGTGGTAGCTTATGGGCTAAGGATTTGATAGCAGATAACTTCAATTATAATGTAGTTGATATATATGATGCATTCAATTCAAATCCTGACAAAGACAGTCTGACAGGATTCTATGATAGCTTCTGCGATCCACACCCTAATCAATCAGGACAAAACTTTATTTTTGAAGAGCATGTGGATGTTTTTGGAGCAATCCAATGATTGATCAGCTACAAAAAACAAAAAGAACCGTCCCCGATGTTTTTGGGACGGTTCTTTTTGTCTTAATTTTTACTTGAGTTTAAGTCTCTTCAATGTCTCTTCTGTAGGCTGTCCGGTCTCAATATCCCAGCCCATGCTTTCGTAGAACTCATCAAGCATAACCTCGGCATTGGCAACCATGCCCTTGCCCAATCCATCTGGAGCGGGCTCGGTTGAAAGCCTCGTTGGAAGCTTTTCATCCTTTCGTCCAAAGCCTTCTCTTGCATTGAATAATCTTTCAAGGTTGATGACTCTTTCTGCTGCCGTCATCATTTCCTCAAGTGTTTTATTATCACCTGTGGCTGCATTGTACAGTCCTGTCCAGGTGCTGCCCTTGACCGCAAGAGTGATGCTTGCAAACAGGCATACGCCCAGTAGATTTGTTATCATTGAAAGCTCCATAAACGGCTTGACCCACCACTTGTTCTCATCCTCAAATGGCGATACCTTTTCATTTATTCCAAGCTCTGACTCAAGGTAACCGAAGGCGTCTATAACCGATGCATAAGGTCTCAGGTGGTCGGCACCTCTTGGGGAGATAAGGTGGGACAGTGATTCACCCTTGCTTGCTCTTACTCCACAGGAAGCAAGTTCCATCCCCTTGACCTGGAATACATATTTTTCAGCCTCGGGACCAATCTTTTTGGCTGCCCTAAGAGATCCGTCCGCCAAAACATCCCCATAGCCCTCTCTGTTTGCAATCATTTCAGTCATTTTGACCATGGCTTCCGCATTTCCGAAGGAAAGGTCTATTCCACCTGTGGTTTGGAGGTCAATAAGACCCTTCTCAAACCATTCCATTGCGGATGCTATCGTCTGTCCCGTTGATATTGTATCAAGACCCATGCGGTTACAGATATAACCCGCCTCTGTAATTGCATTTAAGTCATCAACAAAGCATTTTGAACCAAAGGCACCAACTGTTTCATATTCTGGTCCTCCACCGGATTCTCCCTTGTATTCACCTTCCATGATTTCAGTATGCCTCCCACAGGCGATGGGGCAACCGAAGCAAGCCCATGCTTTAACATTGAGGGTCTCATGATAAGCCTTGTGGCCTATCTTATCCATTGCAGAATCAAATGTTGTCATCTGCCAGTTCTTGGTTGGAAGAAGCCCAAGTGCATTGATGGAATCTGTAAATGAAGGAGTACCAAATGGCTTTAATTCCTCCCTTACAAAAGCCTCTGCATCCAGCTCTTCACGTGCTTTTTTGGAGAATTCATCCATATCATCCATATTTTCAACATTTATCTTGGATGAACCGAATACAGCCACAGCCTTAAGATTCTTGCCGCCCATTATGGCCCCGGGGCCGCCTCTTCCTGCAGCCCTGTGCTTGTCGATCATTATTGAGGCCATAAGGGATAATTTTTCACCTGCAGGGCCAATCTCTGCAATTCTTACCTTTGATTCTCCAAGCTCCTGCCTGATGGCATCCTCGGTTTCTTCAGTGTTCTTACCCCATAGACTTGAGGCGTCCTTGAATTCCACTGAATCGTCGTTGATATAGATATAAACTGGAGTGTCACTTTTGCCTGTGATTATGATAACATCATAGCCTGCACGCTTTAGCATTGGAGCAAGATGGCCTCCCACATTTGTCATGCCGATTGTTCCTGTAAGGGGAGACTTGTAGCCTATAACAAGCCTGCCAGCTGAAGGAGCCTTGGTTCCCGTCAATGGGCCGGTAGTAAAGACCAGCATGTTCTTCTCATCCATTGGATCCATTCCCGGTTCCAGATTGTCATAGAGAATCTTGGCTGCATAGCCCTCTCCGCCTACATAGAGGCTTTTCCACTCTTCGTTAATTTCCAGCAGTTCCGTACTCTTGTCACTGAGATTGATCTTAAGCATTTTACCAGTTGTTGTGCTCATAAATAGTCCCCCTTTTTTTATACTTAGAATATCGGACAAAAAACAAACAAGGGATTATTCACGTACGTGAATAACCCCTTTGCAAGCATGGCAGGTCAAAAAATTTCTTTTTTGGCCCAATGTTCTGAGTTTCCGATTTGCGTCGTAATAAATGCTGGAAAGACAGAATCGGAGTAGATATTATTTGTTTATAACTTAATAATATCAGATTGTAAATATTATTTCAATATGCCAATATTATGAAAACATAAGAATTGTCAAGCTACATGCCAAAAATAATAAATTCGGCCAAAATAATTTAAGGCTTTAAAGTAATAAAAAACATGGGTATATACTCTATGTATACATAGACTACGATCAAAGAAAGGGGAGATTATCATGAAAATCAGATTAAAAAAGCCGTAAGCTTCCTGTTGGTTTTTGCAATACTCTTTGGAAGCTCTTCAAACCTCATGGCGGAGATACCTGCATCAATTTTTGACGGAACCCAGAGCGACTGGGCTGAGGAGGAGCTGGAAGAAGCATACAACCTGGATTTGACATATCCTGGAGTAATGAATAACTACAGGAAGAACATCACACGTGAGGAATTCTGCATCCTTGCCGTCAGGCTCTATGAAGCCTTGTCAGGCAACCAGGCCATGGGAGGAGTTAATCCCTTCCAGGACACAACTAACCAGGACATTGTAAAGGCATATCATCTTGGTATAGTCAAGGGAGTTAGCGTAACAGAGTTTGCCCCTTACAAGGACATTACAAGGCAGGAAATATGTGTAATGATACACAGGACATTAAAAGTGGCCTTGACAGGTATTGAGGAAAGTTACACTGGAGAGTTTCCATTTTCTGACCAAAGCCAGATAGCCTCATGGGCTATGGATTCTGTAAGATTTGCATATGGAAACAGCATCATGAAGGGTATAGGGAACAACCTGATTGGACCTCTTCAGAACACAACCCGGGAACAGGCAATCGTACTTATGAAAAGGACCTATGTAAGCTTTAAGGATGGAGAGCC
>JBNJCX010000090.1:0-4019 GCA_051744365.1 Bacillota bacterium | reverse complement strand
GGATATGATATAGATGATGAAGAGCTTAATAAGGTGTTTGCTGAATTCAAAGCCCTTGCGGACAAGAAAAAGCAAATCTTTGACAGGGATATTGAAATACTTCTTACGAGGGGATTAAAGGAAACCAGGGATTACTACAAGCTTGAGAGATTCGTGGTAAACAGCGGCAACACGATCACCACCACAGCATCGGTTGTAGTCGAAACGCCAGAAGGGAGAAAAGAGGGGATCTCCTTTGCCCAGGGTCCTGTGGATGCTGCATTCAAGGCGATTGAGCAGTGCATAGACAGGGAAATAACACTTGAGGATTACTCCCTGCAGTCCATAACAGAGGGAACGGACGCCCTTGGATATGCGGTTGTAAAGCTTAGATACGGAGACATGCACTTTATAGGCAGGGATGCAAGCATCAACATTGTGGAAGCAAGCATAAATGCTTATATCAATGCCATAAACAAGCTGATGAGGGAAGAGGACAACAGGATGGAAGCGAGAGCAAAAGCCGTATAGAAAGGATGATCCAGATGGGAATGACAATGACACAGAAGATATTGGCAGCACATACAGGAAATGAATATGTGGCTGCAGGAGATTTCATAGAGGCAGAGCTTGATATGGTCCTTGGAAATGATATAACGGCACCGCCTGCAATAGGTGAGTTTGCCAGGATGGGAGGCAAGGAGGTTTTTCACAGGGATAAGGTTGCCCTCGTGCCGGACCATTTTGCACCTAACAAGGATATAAAGGCTGCACAGCAATGCAAGATCATGAGGGAATTTGCACATAGCCAGAAGACCACAAACTACTTTGAAATTGGAGAAATGGGAATAGAGCATGCCCTTCTTCCTGAAAAGGGGATTGTGGTAGCCGGAGATGTTGTTATCGGAGCTGACTCGCATACCTGCACATATGGTGCACTTGGAGCATTTTCAACAGGAGTGGGCAGTACGGATATGGCAGCCGGAATGGTTACTGGAAAGGCCTGGTTCAAGGTTCCTTCAGCAATTTCATTTATTCTTAATGGAAAGCCAGGTAAATGGGTCTCCGGGAAGGACATAATCCTTCATATCATAGGGATGATAGGAGTTGACGGGGCAAGATACAGGTCCATGGAGTATTCCGGAGAGGGAGTGGAGCATCTTTCGATGGATGACAGATTTACTATGGCAAATATGGCGATAGAGGCAGGAGCAAAAAATGGAATATTTCCAGTGGACAAAGTGACCGAGAAGTATCTTGAAGGGCGTGCAAAAAAGGGATGGAAGGTATACGAACCCGACCATGATGCGGTCTATGACCAGGTAATTGAAATTGATCTTTCGAAAATAAGACCAACGGTATCATTTCCCCATAGTCCGGATAATACATACAGTATTGAAGATATACCGGGGATCTCCATAGATCAGGTGGTAATCGGATCCTGTACAAACGGCAGACTGGAGGATATGAGAATGGCAGCAAGTGTCTTGAAGGACAAGAAGGTGGCAAAGGGAGTAAGGACAATAATATTCCCTGCAACCCAGGAAATCTATCTTCAGGCGGTGAGGGAAGGTCTTGTGGAGATATTCATCGAAGCTGGTGCCATAGTAAGCACACCAACATGCGGACCATGTATGGGAGGTCATATGGGAATACTTGCAGATGGAGAAAGGGCTGTTTCAACAACAAACAGAAACTTTATAGGCAGGATGGGTCATCATACATCGGAGGTATACCTTGCGAGTCCTGCAGTTGCGGCAGCCTCTGCAGTAAGCGGATATATAGAAAATCCTGAAAATCTGGAGGTGAGGTAGATGAATGCACAGGGAAGGGTTATAAAATTCGGAGACAATATAGATACTGACCTGATAATTGCAGCCAGATATCTTTCAACGGTGGACCCGCAGCAGCTGGCGGAGCACTTTATGGAGGATCTGGACCCAGAAATAAGTGGGAGGGTGGAGCCTGGCGATATTGTTGTTGCAGGGAAGAACTATGGCTGTGGTTCATCGAGGGAGCATGCACCCATAGCCATAAAAGGGGCTGGTATAAGCTGTGTAATTGCAGAAAACTTTGCAAGAATTTTCTATCGAAATGCCATCAACATAGGCTTGCCAATAATAGAAAGTGTCGAAGCATCGCAGGATATAAAGGATGGGGATGAAATAAAGATAGATTTCGAAACAGGTGAGATTGAAAATCTTACCAACGGAAAGAGGTACAAGGGCGAAGCATATCCTCCCTTTATCAGGAAGATTATTGAAAGCGGTGGCCTTGTTGGATACGTAAAGTCGGGAGGAGCAGAATAATATGAACTACATAGTAGCGGTGGCAAAGGGAGATGGGGTAGGGCCTGAGGTTGTTGACAGTGCAATCCAGGTACTCCAAAGGGCCTCGGAGGTCTTCGATATCAGTATTGAATACAGGGAGGTTCTTGTGGGAGGTGTTGCCTATGATGCCACAGGCTCACCCCTTCCGCAGGATACGCTAAAGGCAGTCCAGGATTCCCATGGCGTTTTGTTTGGAGCTGTGGGGGGAAGCAAATGGGATAACCTTCCCCACGAAAGCAGACCGGAAATGGCAATATTGGGTCTTAGGAAAGCACTTGATGCCTATTCCAACTTAAGGCCTGGGATACTGTATCCCCAGCTGAAGGATGCATCACCACTAAAGAATCATATTGTGGAGAAGGGCTTTGATATATGCGTCATTAGGGAGCTCGTTGGGGGCATCTACTTCGGCAGGAAGAGAACCTGGGAAGACGAAGCAGGCGAGGCGGCAGAGGATGTTATGGGGTACAGCCGTAGGGAGATTGAAAGAATCGCCAGAAGGGCATTTGATGTTGCCGGCACCAGAAGAAAAAAGGTCGCCAGCGTTGACAAGGCCAATGTGTTACATACCTCAAGGCTATGGAGAAAGGTTGTGGAGGAAGTCCATAGAGATTACCCTGATATTGAGCTTGGACATATGTATATAGACAATGCCTGCATGCAGGTTGTAAGGGATCCTTCACAGTTTGATGTAATCCTAACTTCCAACATGTTCGGGGATATCCTCTCAGATGAGATAAGCATGCTGACAGGGTCAATCGGACTGCTGCCATCGGCAAGCATGGGTGATGGCAGCAAGGGCCTGTATGAGCCAATCCACGGGTCAGCTCCTGATATTGCAGGGAAGGATATGGCGAATCCCATTGGGGCAATTCTCTCTGCTGCCATGATGCTTAAGTATTCCTTTGGTCATGGGGATGCTTCGAGGGCAATTGAAAATGCAGTAGAAAAAGTTCTGGAAAATAAATTTCATACCCAGGACATCCGGATCCAGGGAGGAAAAGTCGTTGGAACCAAGGAAATTACAGCACTTATAACATCGTACATTGAAAAGGGTACCAATTAAAAATATTCTAAATAATTCAAATTGTTTAAAAAAGTTGTTGACACTTCCAAATAATCGTTATAGAATAGGCTTAATTTAAAAAACAAAGCAACGACGGAGACAAACCTGCAGATAACCTGATAACAGAGAACTGATGATTGGTGAGAGTCAGAATCAGAGGATGCAGAAATGATCACTCCGGAGCTGTCGAGGCGAAATGAAAAAAGTAGCCGAGACCGGGAGTCTTCCAGAAGGAAGGCGTGCCACCGTTATATGGCTATGGTTAAAAGCATTTGCTTTGGACCTGAAGAGTCAGTTTGCGGAAGCAAATTGTAAAACAGGGTGGTACCACGGAAAGTATCCCGTCCCTGAAATACGTACAAGTATTTCAGGGGCGGGATTTTTTATTTTTAAAATTAAAAGGAGGAGAAAAAATGACTAAAACTTTGAATGCAATGGTAAAAAACGGACCGGAGACCTTGATGAGAATTACTGGATTGATGAGAAAAAGAGGCTGCTGTCTTGAAGGACTGGTTTACGAGGCTGGAATGAACGATGCATTGTCAAAGCTTACACTGACGGTAGGAGCACCAAGTGAAGACCTGATGGAGAATATGATCCTTCAGATGAGACGTTTCCAGGATGTTTATGAGGTTACAGAATAG
>JBNJCX010000089.1:0-4224 GCA_051744365.1 Bacillota bacterium | reverse complement strand
AATTGTTGACCGACCGATAAGTCTTTATGAAGCAATGACTGGTTCAGAGAAGCTCCTTCTGGATACAGGGGAAAGAATTGGGAGAATTGTATTGCTTGGACAGAAGTTAAAGTAGAGAATATTTAAAAATGGCTCTTCTAATCCTCGAGAAGAGCCATTCCCCTATCCAGTATTCTGTTTTTTTCGTACCTTTTGAATTGTTTGTAGTATTCTTCGACTTCCTTCACCATCTCTGTGCTATGGGAGTTATCCATAAGATCTTTTTCAAGTTCTGATAACAGTCTGTAAAACTTCTTATCAGACTCCACTTCAAGGGACTCTCCTTTTTGCAGATAAATATCTGCAAGATTGAGTTTGTCATGCTCTTTGCCATTATAATCACTTATGGCTGACGCTACAATGGATTCGAGGTCATTTTTAAACCGGACTTCCATTTCAGTAAATTCATCCATATATTTACTGCTTATCTGGGCAATTGTAAGAGCTTCCTTCTCATCTGATGGAATCTTGGCAGTAGGATATTCTACCACTTCTGTATTATCATCAGAGGTCGAGTCATGTTCAGTGAGTTGTCTAAATGTATCATTTTTTTCTGTATCAGTAATATTATTCTCTGATTCTGAGCCTGGAGTGTCAAGTGCTGATGTCTCTGAATCTTCTTCGTTGTTTGAAGGCTGGTTTAAGGATAAATCAGGAATATCATCCATATATTTTGTAAAGGGATTTTCCTTAACCTCCTTGAATTCAGTGGTTTCTCTTTCTTCACTTAAATATCTGTACCTGATATAGTTCCATCCAAGTGAGAAAAACCCCTGATTTATGTATATAACAACAAGCAAGGTTGCTGCTATAATTGTAATTGGAATCAATAATTTTTTTGACATAATGCACCTCAATTCAATGACTGTGACAATTATACCATAAATTAAAAGGTTTTATCCATCGCTTAAGGGGTATTAAAAAAAGAGAAAAGAGAAATATAAGGAGGGATTTTTTGAGTCAGTTAAAGATGCGTGTCAAATTACCAAGTGGTATCAAAATAATCAATCTGGAGAACGTTGTGGTCAGAAAAGCCGATGAAAGAGATATAGAGGGAGTATTCCATGTAGCAGCATCTGTAGGAAAGAAGGAACAGGATCCAATGCAGGGATTTCTGATGGATGACTACGGAGCAGATCCTGAGGACAGCAAGAACAAGCTTAAGAAGTCTCTTGAGATAAGCGATTACTTCTATGTCGCCGAATATATAGAGGATGATTACAGTTCAATTCTCGGCTTTACCTTTGGACTTCCAAAAGATGTATGGCTAAGGGAGAATCCAAAATGGGTGGAGGATTGTTACTTTAGGCCTGACTTTGACAAGAAGCACCTCGATAACTTTATTGTGCTTGAAAAGATTGCCGTTCTTGACAGATTCAAGAGACAGGGAATCGGCGGAATGCTTTCAAAGAGATTGATAAAGGACATCAAAGAGGATGGAATCTATGATATTTTCGAAGAGGTAATCATATCTCCAGTTCCTAATCTTCCATCTGTACTGTTCAAGGCAAAGCGACAGTTCATGCTTGCAGGTGTAAGATATGAATGGCATGAAAACAGGGTTATGACAACACTTATATACCACAGAAGACTAAGGAAGAACAAGTAGATGGAAGAGGTTGATCCCGGCTGTTAAAGGTCGGGAGTTTTAATTTGGGATAATTCTTTTGAAATGGAAGAAACTTTATTAAAATATTGTTATAATTAGGATAATGACGATAACAGGGGGACATATAATTGGAAAGATTCAAGGGTTACATAGCAGTTATGATATCAGCTGTAGTTTTTGGAAGCATGCCGTTGATGGCAAAAACTATATATCAGGAGGGAGGAAATCCTGTAACACTTACATTCTTGAGATTCTTCCTGGTTTTACCCATACTGTTCTTTTTTGTTTCCAGAAACAAGAATGGTGGGCTGATGCTTACAAGGGATGAGGCCAAGAAGCTACTTCTGGTAGGTACACTGGGGTATGGAGCAACAACTCTTACACTATACATGTCCTACAACTATATTTCATCAGGGATAGCAACAACACTTCATTTTGCATATCCGGTCCTGGTTATCCTCACTTATGTTGTGCTTTTCAACGCAAAGGCGAGTGGAACAAAGCTTCTTGCAGTAAGCCTTACCATAGTGGGGATACTTTTCCTGAATGAATCCGATGCTGATATAAACCTGGTGGGTTTTCTACTTGCATTTGGATCAGCCGTGGCATATGCATTCTATGTCACATATCTTGACAGAAGCGGCCTGAAATCCATGCATCCCTTGAAGCTTACACTGTATCTTTGCATAAGCGCAAGCAGCATGGTATTTCTGTTTGGAATCCTTACGGGAACCCTGAACTTCAGGATGTCGCTTCTTGGGTGGGGAGTTTCAGTGTTTCTCTCGATTCTTGTGGCCTTCCTGGGGGTAAGTCTTTTTCAGATTGGAGTAAGCCTGATAGGTCCCCAGAAGACATCCATACTCAGCACATTTGAGCCGGTGACAAGCATTATTATCGGCGCACTTCTTTTCAACGAAGTGATATCAGGAAGAACAATAGCAGGCTTTGTATCAATAGTGGCAGCCGTTGTTTTGATTACAGCATTTGACAGAGGGTAGAGGGTTTTTTTGAGAATCGGAATTGTAGGTGCAAGAAGAGCAGGACTGGCCTTGATTGGACTGGTTGGGACAGGGATATGAAAAGAATTTTTAGAATAATTTAAAATTTGTGTTGACTTTTAAATCCTTCTGAATATATAATAGGTTTTAATATTAACAAATGCTATGATGAAGAGAAAGATACCGCGTGGTTACTACAAGAGAGCTGATGGTTGGTGTGAATCAGCAGTTGCCTGGTATGGAATACTAGCTTCAAAGCAGCATGGCTGAAAGCCCTTGGCAAGTAGGCTGTGACGGTGCCACCGTTATATGGATACCGGATGATAGTCCGGGAATGAGGCAGCTTGCTGCGAATAAGGGTGGTAACACGGAGATTTATCCTTCGTCCCTATAGAGTAATATCTATAGGGACGGAGGATTTTTTTAATTTTTGCAAGGAGGGTTAAAATGACAAAAAAGATCAGATTTTTCGACACTACGTTAAGAGACGGGGAACAATCTCCCGGATGCAGCATGAATCACAGAGAAAAGCTTATGATGGCAAAGCAGCTGGAAAAGCTGGGGGTTGATGTAATCGAGGCAGGGTTTGCAGCAGCATCTCCCGGTGACTTCAGGTCAGTCAGGACAATAGCTGATGAGATAACAGAATCTACAGTTGCGGTTCTTTCAAGGACTGTAAAGGATGATATTGACAAGGCGTGGGAGGCAGTGAAGGGAGCCAGGAAGCCGAGAATACATACCTTTATCGCTACATCGGATATACACATGGAATACAAGCTTAAGATGTCCCCTAAGGATGTTGCAAACAGGGCTGAGGAAATGGTGGCATATGCAGCGAGTCTTTGCCCCGAGGTGGAATTCTCAGCTGAGGATGCCACAAGGAGCAATCCTGATTTTCTTGCAGAGATCTTTGACAGGGTCATCCTGGCAGGAGCAAAGATCATAAATATTCCTGACACTGTTGGGTACACTACTCCCGATGAATTCTATGAGTTTATCATGGAAATAAAGGAGAAGTCGAAATATCTGGAGGACGTTGAAATTTCAGTCCATTGCCACAACGATCTTGGTCTTGGTGTATCAAATAGTCTGGCGGCAATCAGGGCAGGTGCCACCCAGATAGAGTGCACAATCAATGGAATCGGCGAAAGAGCGGGAAATGCCGCCCTTGAGGAGCTGGCTATGATTCTTGTGGTAAGAGGCGACAGATACGGAGCAGAAAGCGGCATCATCACGCAGGAGATAACAAAAACAAGCAATCTGTTAAGCAGCATAACCGGTGTGAATGTACAGCCCAACAAGGCAATTGTAGGAGCAAATGCATTTGCCCACGAATCCGGAATCCATCAGCACGGAATCCTCAGCAACAGATCTACCTATGAAATCATGACGCCGGAGTCAATCGGCCTTGGAAACAACAGCCTGGTACTTGGAAAGCATTCAGGAAGACATGCATTTAGGGATAAGGTGACTTCACTTGGATATGATATAGATGATGAAGAGCTTAATAAGGTGTTTGCTGAATTCAAAGCCCTTGCGGACAAGAAAAAGCAAATCTTTGACAGGGATATTGAAATA
>JBNJCX010000088.1:0-4515 GCA_051744365.1 Bacillota bacterium | reverse complement strand
TTGTGAATTGAATCGAAAGGAGTTGATACCTTGTCTAAACTAAATCTGGACATCAATAAAATCGAGGCATCCAGAGCCTCAGCAAGAAACATCGCAGAAGACATTCAAAACTTCATCGACGATCATACAACAGTATCCACCGAAAGAACAGTCGTAAGACTTCTTGGAGTGGACGGAGTGGATGAAATCGGAAAGCCGCTACCCAATGTAATAGTAGATAATATTGTCGAGGGAGGCGGACTTGAAAGAGGGGCTGCATACTGGGTTGGAAACGCAATGCTAAACCTGGAGATTACACCACAGGAGATCTCAGAAAAAATTGCAGCAGGTGAGGTCGACATCACAAGACTTCCTGCAAAGGACGAGCAGGAAATCAAGGATGTCATCCATACAATTGCAGAGGAATCTGTACAAAAGATCAAGGCCAACAGCAAGGTAAGAGAGGATTATATCGCTGCCTTCGGCCCTGCCAAGACGCCTAATCTGTATGTAATCGTGGCAACAGGAAATATCTACGAGGACATTGTCCAGGCAAAGGCAGCTGCGACTCAGGGAGCTGACATAGTAGCCGTAATAAGGACAACAGGACAGTCCCTTCTTGACTATGTTCCATACGGACCGACTATAGAAGGCTTTGGAGGAACCTATGCAACCCAGGAGAACTTCAGACTTATGAGAGAAGCGCTGGATGAGGTAGGGGAGAAAATCGGAAGGTACATCAAATTGACCAACTACTGTTCAGGGCTGTGTATGCCAGAAATAGCCGCGATGGGAGCAATTGAAAGAGTAGACATGATGCTTAACGATGCCCTTTATGGAATACTTTTCAGGGACATCAATATGCAAAGAACCCTTGTTGACCAGTACTTCTCAAGGGTAATCAACGGATTTGCAGGGATAATCATAAACACCGGAGAGGACAACTACCTTACAACTGACGATGCGGTTGAGGCAGCCCATACAGTTCTTGCATCCCAGTTTATAAACGAGCAGTTTGCAGTAAAGGCAGGACTTCCCGAGGAGCAGATGGGTCTAGGCCATGCATTTGAGATGGAACCTACATTGGAAGACGGATTTCTTCTTGAGCTTGCACAGGCACAGATGGCAAGGGAGATATTCCCCGACGCACCGCTTAAGTATATGCCTCCCACAAAGTTTATGACAGGAAACATATACAAGGGACATGTACAGAATGCTATGTTTAATATGGTATCAATAATGACCAATCAAGGCATACAGCTTCTTGGGATGCTTACAGAGGCAATTCATACACCTCATCTTCACGACAGATACCTTGCCATTGAAAACGCACAATACGTCTTCAACAACGCCAGACACCTTAGCGATGAAATTCAGTTCAAGGAAGGCGGAGTAATCCAGAAGAGAGCCCAGGATGTCCTGGAAGAAGCTAGTGAGCTTCTTCAGCAGATTGAGAGAGAAGGCTTGTTCCAGACGATTGAGCAGGGAAAATTCGGTGGAGTAAAAAGAATGAGAACAGGTGGAAAGGGACTAGCTGGAATAGCAACAAAGGATTCAGGATACTTTAATCCATTTATTGAACTGATGCTTGGAGGTGACAGATAATGAGTGAAATTCAAAAAGTCGACCTTACAAAAGTTAAGCCCTATGGAGATACAATGAACGACGGGTCAGTTCAGCTTAGCTTCAGTCTGCCTGTCCCATACGGTGATGAGGCTGATGAAGCAGCAAGACAACTAGCGAGGAAGATGGGCTTTGAGGAGCCAGCGGTAGTATATTCCCATGACCTTGGAATCGACTACACCTACTTCGTGGTATACGGAAAGACCGTCCACACAGTGGATTACTCATCAATCGAGGTGCCCAAGGTGGATGTTGATGTAATGGAAAAGCATGATATTGAGGATTTTATCAGGGACAATATTAAAAGAGACGTTATTATCCTTGGAGCATGCACTGGAACTGATGCCCACACAGTGGGAATTGATGCCATTATGAACATGAAGGGCTATGCAGGACACTACGGCCTTGAAAGATACGAAGGAATGCAGGCCTACAACCTGGGAAGCCAGGTTCCCAACGAGGAGCTTGTAGCAAAGGCCATCGAAATGAAGGCCGATGCACTTCTTGTATCCCAGGTGGTAACCCAAAAGAACGTCCATATTCCAAACCTTACAGAGCTTGTAGAGCTACTCGAGGCAGAGGGAATCAGGGACAAGGTAGTCCTTGTGTGCGGCGGACCAAGACTAAGCCATGAGCTGGCAAAGGAGCTGGGCTATGATGCAGGCTTCGGATCAGGAAGCTACGCAGAGGATGTTGCGACCTTCGTGGTAAATGAGATGGTTAAGAGAAATTTAGTATAATAGAATAGATTAAAAACAAAAACTGGGAACAGTCAGAAATGATTGCTCCCGGTTTAATTTTTTGTCATCCCAATCAAAATGGGAAAGCCTCAGTAACGTTTTTTAACACGTGCCCAGCAATCGAAATATCCAAAATCTTTGATTTTGATATATTTCATTGACAGGGTATCGGGCCGCTCCAGGCCGCTTGGCCAAGTAATGTCCTCAAAAAATATTACCTTCGGCTTTCTTCTTAAGCTGTCATCTCTGCCTTAGCGGAGAGATCTTTAACACCAGTTGATATCCCAAACCAATTAGTTGTGAATTGCGAAGTGCCCAGCAATAGAAGTATCCAAAATCTTTGATTTTGAAATACTTCATTGACAGGGTATGATCTGTGAATTGAGAATTGTTATTCTGTCACATTCCTTGCCAAAAAAATTAAACAAATCACAAAAAAACTTGACCAATAGCTCTTTAATTGGGTATAGTATTAATTATACGGGGTGGGTGAGATTATGAAGCTGTATATTACAACACTTGGCGATTTTGACATGTTGATAGAAGGTAAGTCCATAATGCAGGATGCGAGCCGCTCATACAAGCTTTTCAAGCTTCTTGAGTACTTTTTGACATTCAAAAATAAAAAGCTCCTCCCCGAGGTAATAATTGAGAACCTTTGGCAGGACCAGGACTCCATGGACCCCAAGAATATGATCAGAGGTCAGATATTCAGGCTTAGGCAGATTCTAAAGGATATACTCCCAGGGGATGATTACCTTACCATAACCTTCAGCAGTGGCTACTATACCCTTGAAGTAGGAGAGCATGTAGTCCTTGATACCGATGAAATGGAGAAGTGGATTGAAAAAGGTGATCAGGAAGTTGAAATGGACCAGGAAAAAGCAATGTTTGCCTACAGACAGGCAATTGACCTGTACAGAGGAGGATATCTGTCTGAGAACCATTATGAGATATGGCTTGTACCAATTAGAAGCTATTACAAAAGAGTTTATGTAAAGACCATAGAAAAGCTTGTAGACCTTTGTTCAGAAAAGGGAAGAGATGAAGAAATCGTAAGATTTTCTGAAAAGGCAGTTACAATTGAGCCATATGAAGAGAAGCTTCACAAGTACCTGATAGAAAGCCTGCTTAGACTTGGTAGGATACAGAACGCCCATAACCACCTGGAATTTATGCAGGTCGCCTTTGAAAAGGAAATGGGCATAACTACAACCTCATTGATGAGAGAACTTGAAAGAAAGATACAAAGCTACTCAACTGAAAAGGGTGAACTCACTGAAAAAGATATAAGTACCAAGCTTGATGAATCCGGTATGACAGGTCCTCTTAAATGCGAGGCGGAATACTTTAAGCTACTGTACAACAGTCACAAGCGAAGAAGAAAAAGTGATCAGGAGGATGATTACATCAGCCTTATAACCTTGAAAGATTCAGAAGAGGGCAACCATGATAAATGGCAGTATATAATCATCAGAACCCTTCAGGACACGCTTAGAAAGGGTGACATATTCACATTGTGGAATGATTTCCAGATTCTTATCTTGCTTCCGGAGGTAAAGAACGGAGGCATCAAATCAATAGAAAAGAGAATCAGGGAAAGCATCAGAAATGGCAACGGAAATTCATTTGATATGTCTTTTAAATTTATACCTATAGAAAACAAAACAGGATTGGATTTTAAAAATCAATAATACCCTTACACTAAATAAGCTCGCAAGAGCTTATTTTTTTATGAAAAACTTCAATAAAATCCAAATAAAACTGAAATAAAACTGGCATAAACGCTAAATAAAATTGATGAATGGTATATTCAAAGTAACAAGTAATAAATAACTGGATAGAAGGAGGGGATAGCATGGAATACCCTTCAAAAAACGACTTTTTCATTAGATTCAAAGCCTTGATCAATGAGAGAGGAAGGTTTATTGATTACGTTTTAGTGGAGGCCAGCGATAATTTTTATTTTGCAACAGGAATGAATTCAGACAGGGTTCTCGGGAACAAGCTTTCAGATATGGTTATTGAGCTTGAGAATCCCATACTTGGGCTGAAAGATTTCCACTACCATATGCTTCCAAAGACTAGAAGAAAATTCGAGCATTATATTGAGGAAGAGAACAGGTGGTACCTGGTCACCCTCTATAGTGATGAAAGGGACTATCTTATGATG
>JBNJCX010000087.1:0-4670 GCA_051744365.1 Bacillota bacterium | reverse complement strand
CTATAAAATAAAAAACTGCTATGGATTAACATAGCAGCTGAACGGTCATACCCAGATGGGCTTTAGACTCCGAGCTTTGCGCCGCTGGCTTTCACCAGCTTTGCCCTTGTATGAATCTAATAATAAACATATGGCATTTGTTATGGAACCAATCACATTCTACACATATCACCACCCCTTTAAAAACATAAAACTGCCATGCTTTCACATAGCAGCTGAACGGTCATAGCCGAGAGGCTGTAGACTTCGAGCTTTGCGCCCCCTGCTTTCACAAGGTTTGCCTTTTTTATGTTCTACTCTTTACTTATATATACCACCGATTTAAATGGCTGAATCATAGAGAGAGTAAAACATATTCTCAAAAATATTAGTAAAACGTTGCCATTAGGGTATATAAATATTGCGTATTAAATTGTTAAATAAAAAGGAGGAGATACAATGTTCAGAAACAAAAGAATCATCGGTATGGTAATGTCATTTGTCCTGGTTCTTGGACTTATGATTATGCCGGCTACAGTTTTATTTGCAGCAGGGCACGATACTCTTACAATTGTCCATGTGAATGATGTACATGGAAGAATGGCGGAGGATGATTATGGGGGAACTTTGGGATATCCAAAGATGAAGACATTTGTTGATTCACTTAGGGAAGAGGAGCCAAATCTTCTGTTGCTTCATGCAGGTGATTCATTCCACGGTACAATTCCCGCTAATCTGACTGAAGGGGAAGCTGTAGTAGAAGTAATGAATGCCATGGAGTTTGATGCAATGGTTCCTGGAAACCATGATTTCAACTTTGGATATGAAAGATTACTTGAATTAAAGGCAATGTCTGAATTTGATATTCTGGCAGCTAATGTTATGAAGGAAGATGGCAGCAGTGATTTTGACCCATATATGGTATATGAGATGGAAAATGGATTGAGGGTTGGAGTATTTGGCATTGCAACAGAGGAGACAAAGACCAAGTCTCATCCAGATAATACAAGAGGTATCGAATTTGCCGATATTATTGAGACAGGAAACGAAGCAGTTGAAGCTCTTGAAGAGATGGAAGTTGATTTGATAGTCGCTCTGATTCACCTTGGAGTAGACGACTCATCCGTAGATACAGCATACAAACTTGCTGATAATGTAGACGGGATCGACCTTATTGTCGACGGACACAGCCACAGCATAATGGGAGAAGGAGCAGGCGAGCTAAGAAACGAAGCATTGATAGTTCAAGCAGGCAACTACTTGAATAATATTGGTGTTGTTAAAGTTCAGATTGTTGAAGGTGTTTCTGTATTTGAAGCATCAGTTCATCCATATGAAGAATTGAAGGAGCTCGCTGCTGACGAGTATATAGCTACAATAGTTGATGAGGCTGCTGCAGCAACAGAGGAGCTTGTAAGTGAAGTAATCGGAATGACAGCTGTTGAGCTTGACGGAGTAAGAGATAATGTAAGGGCTGGAGAAACAAATCTTGGTAACCTTATTACAGATGCAATGATAGTTGCTTCAGGTGCAGATGTTGCACTTACAAACGGTGGAGGAATCAGAGCTAGTATAGAAGCAGGAGAAATCACTATTGAAGATGTTCTGACTGCATTCCCATTTACCAATGTACTGACTAATATTGAGGTAACCGGAGCAGAGTTGATGGCAGCACTTGAGCATGGCGTCAAGGATTATCCTGCCACAGCTGGACAATTCCCACATGTAAGTGGAATGAGCTATACCTTTGATCCAAATCAGGAAGTAGGCTCAAGGATTACAGAGCTGATGATCAATGGTGAGCCTGTTGTTATGGAAGAGACATATACATTGGTAACAAATGACTTCCTGGCAGCTGGTGGAGACGGATACACTATGTTTGAAGGTAAAGAAATCCTTGCATACTCAGGGCTGCTTTCAGAGGTTCTTGAAGAGTACCTAAGAGCAAATCCTGAAATAGCCCCTGCGATTGAAGGAAGAATTGTAGCACTACCAATGGTAGAAACCCCTGAACCAGCTCCAGAACCGGAACCAACACCGGTACCAGAGCCAGCTGAGGAAATAGCATATGTAGTTAAGCCAGGAGACTGGTTGGCTAAGATAGGTAGAGCTTATGGAGTAGACTGGAGAGTACTTGCAGAGTATAACAGTCTTGCAAATCCAGATCTTATCTTCCCGGGACAAGTAATTAATATTCCACAATAGAAATCAAAGACTAAATTTGGAGGAGCTTAGCTCCTCCATTATTTTTTTTGCGTTTTTTTAAAATTACATAGGTACATTTTCCTCCTTTCTGCAATATAAGAAGTAGAAGGGAGGTGAGAAAATGGCGATAGAGGTCACGGCAGAAAAGAGAACCCTTAAGCTTGAGCTTGATGCAGGTGTTGTTGACGGCAAACAAAGGATATCCTCAAAATCCTATAGCAATGTGAAGCTGGATGCAACGGATGATGGAATCCACACATGTGGAGAGGCTTTGGCAGGTCTTCAGGAGCTTCCCCTGATGAAGCTTAAGAAGGTGGAGGAATCAGTAATTACTAATGTAATTTAGTCTAGCGAAGTATATTCTGATGGGGAGGTGAAATAGTGATAAAGACAAAGCTTGAAATGGACTTTCTCGATGTATTGAATAAGAACTACAGAATCAGCATAAACGACCCGAGGGCAGATTTGACGGATATAGAGGTATTTGCATCGATGGATTCCATTCTTGGGACAAATGTATTTGAATCCAGGAACGGAAATCTGGTTGATAAGGTTGGCGCAAGAGTGGTAACAACTCAGATTGATGAGATGGCAGTTTAAAGAAAGGGCCCTTTGGGCCTTTTTCTGTTAAACGGGAGCATTGAATTAGTGGAAGGCAGGTGATAATTTGGAGGATATATATTCAAGTGTTGCCAATCTGGGATTTCCAATAGTTATTTCTGTTTATCTTCTTGTGAGGATAGAAGGAAAACTTGATGAGCTCTCAAAGAGCATCACTGAACTGGCACAGGCAATTGCAAGGTAGACAGCAAAAGGGCAGAATCAATTGATTCTGCCCTTTTGTACATTATACTAAGGATTTATAGTGTGTCGTCAGTTTCCATAGGTGATGATGGCAATGCAAGATTGCCAGAAAGGTCTCTAATATATGATGGTGAGTCCTTAATTCTTACCGCATACTTTGATTCAACCGCAGTATCCGTAATTGATATTACAAGTGTGTCAGGGTAGCTGGAAAGGAGAGTTGTGACATATTCATCCACGCTTAAGACCTTGTTGTCAGCAAGTCTTGTTACCTCAATATCTCTTCTGTATAGACTTGCGCCGTCATTCTCAAGATCCTCACTGAATTCAATTTCAAGATTTCCGTTTCTGATATCCACTCTGTTGCTAATAACCATCGGAGCCACCTCATCATGAACATTGAAGCTTCCATATTCAACTCCTGTATCGAGGGATGTTCTGATATCATTTCCCCTTGTTATCGCAGCATCCCCATCCTCAATCCATGTTATGGAATCTCCAAGGATAAGTGTAACAACATTTGTTCCATCTGCAATGACCCTTGAAATGTCCACTCCATCTATATCAAAGTCTTCAGGAGCGGCTTCTATAATCGACATATTGAATTTGACCTTCAGTACTTCCGGCTCAGTCAAGACAGCCTGCTTGCCTGGGATTGAGCTGTAATAGTCCACTACATCAGCTTTTCCAGTGGAGCTTTCATCAAATTCCAGGCTTAGAAGCATTGGATCTGTCAAGTTCCCTGCCTCGCTCCTTAGTCCCACAACATCAAGGGCTGTAAGGTTGTTTTCCATTCCAACCATTGTTTCCCTGCCTGATATATAATCAGGCAGCGTCAATGTCAGTGTCTTTCCTGTATCATCAAGATATATGTTTGTACCTGAGGATAATGGAAGCTCCGATCCGTCAAATGTCATCATATAATTTGAGACGTAGTTTACACTTTGCCTGTCCATTTCCTTATCAAACTCCAGCACAATTATATTGCCATAACCTGTGTAGTTAAGGAGTCTTGGTCTCTCAAGGTCCTTCATATCCAATGTGGCTCTGTAGTCCTTGATGGTTGTTCCTGAAAGATCCTTAACTCCTGAAATATCGAGTCTAATCTCACCCGCTGGAAGGATTGTGTAAAGCTCCAGTGTGAATTCTCTTCCTCCACCGGTGACCTGTCGGATAAATATACTTCTTCCGCTGGAGTCTCTTAAGCTATAGTAGGAGGTATTGTCCGCTATTACGTTTTTATTGAAGGTTATCCTGATTGTTTTTCCATCCTCTGAAACCAAAGTGCTTAATACCTCTGGTTCTCTCACATCTTCCTTGGGTGTAAGCCTGAATTCCTTTATGGCCATGGTGTTACCCCAGTAATCTGAGAAGGTGTTTACATATAGTGAGATTTCCTTCGCAGGAAGAGGCTGCTTTTCAAACAATCCAACTACCTTGTTGCCATCGATTATTATTTCATCTGCATAATTTATGTTTACGCCTTCCCTTTGGAAGATATTGCTTCCCTGGGTTGCTGAAGGCTCAATCTTTTCTGAGAATACCAAGGTTACTCTTTCAGTTGTCACATCTATGCTTTCAACCTGGGGAGCAACTGTATCCCTATTTACTGTAAACTGTCTGTAGTCTATCTTCATTCTCTTGCCTGAATAGTCTTCAAGACCTGAGGTCTCAATGGAATA
>JBNJCX010000086.1:0-4720 GCA_051744365.1 Bacillota bacterium | reverse complement strand
CTGATATTGAAAATGCAAAAGCTGAATTAGGAATCGAATAATCATAAGAGGATATAAAATTACTGCAACCACCCAGGTGGTTGCAGCGATTTTAGAAAGGAGTGTTGACATGAAAGATAAAGGATCATCCGGACTCTTATATATCTATGAAAAGTTTGAAGATCTTGTTGAGCATTTTGAAGTCTTTATGCTGTCAATTTCCGTATTCGCAATGGCCAGCCTGGTAATAATAAATGTTATTGCACGGACATTCTACCGGAGCATCTACTTTGCTGAGGAACTGACGGAGCTTTTCACCATTCTTATAACATTTGTGGGAGTTAGCTATGCGGTCCGGAAAGCAAGACATATTCGTATGGGAGCTTTTTTCGATGCAGTACCTCACAAGTTTCAGAAGGTTATGATTCTTATAATCTCAGGAGTAAGTGCCGTTGTAATGTTTTTACTGGCAAGCTACTCTTATTCATATATGGATCAGGCAAGGATAATGAATCATGTAACCCCTGCGCTTAGGATGCCCTATTGGCTTTTCCTTATTATTGTTCCGATCGGGTTCTTCTTTGCAGGAATTCAATATGTTCGTACCATAGTAAAAAACATAGTGGAGTATGACGTATGGCTTTCACCGGAACAGCAAGGCGAGTATGAAGCTGAAGAATTGCAGCAAATCGCAGAAAAATATGAAGGCATCAGTGAAGAATTGGCAGGACATGTGGGTGATTCAAAAAAGCAGGAAGAGGATAATTCAGTTGATTCAAAAGATCATCACAAGACTTAGATAGGGAGGTAGCCAGATGTTATTATTAGTATCTACAATGGTTTTCAAGTTATTGTTTGGCTTTCCCTTTATGGTGACACTTTTGGGATCGCTGATATTGTATATTACGGTTTATATGCCGAGTTTTAATATGAACGTCATAATACAGCAGATAATCACGGGTATAGTGCCACCCTCTTTGGTGGCGGTGCCAATGTTTATATTAGCTGCAAATATAATTACGGCAGGTCAGGCTGCCAAGAGACTTATTAGACTGGTAAAAGCCTTCCTTGGACACCTTACAGGTGGACTAGCCATCACAACGAATGCAGCATGTACTCTTTTTGGGGCGGTTTCCGGATCAACACAGGCAACAGTAGCTGCAATCGGAGGAACAATGAGACCTATGCTTCTGGAAGCGGGATATTCAAGTTCATTTACTTTGGCTCTTATTATCAACTCCAGTGATATAGCTTTTCTAATACCACCAAGTATAGGGTTTATAGTATATGGAGTTGTTACAGGAACTTCAGTCGGAAAATTATTTCTGGCAGGAGTGGGTCCTGGTCTCTTAATCTTTTTCCTGTTTTCGGTTTATGCATATATCTATTCAAAAAGACATGGTATCATCAGTCCTCCAAAGGCAGATAACAAGGAGAGAATTGAGGCCATTAAAGGCGGATTTCTTGTAATGGGATTTCCAGTGATTATCATTGGGGGTATTTACGGAGGATACTTCAGCCCTACAGAAGCAGCGGCAGCTTCAGTTGCCTATGCACTTATTCTTGAAGGTCTGGTGTACAAGACTATCAAGTTCAATGATATGATTGACCATTTTCTACAGACAGGAGTCGTTACCGGAGTAGTGTTTATTCTGGTTGGAGCAGGTAATGCGTTTTCATTCTTGTTGAGTTTTCTACGTATTCCACAAACTTATTTACCGCCACTGTTTGGAGAGAATCCATCTCAATTGTATGTAATGCTCATAGTCATCGTCGCATACTTCATAGCATGTATGTTCGTCGACCCAATCGTTGCAATATATGTACTTAGCCCGATTTTTGCACCATATGTACTTCAAACAGGAGTAGACCCTGTTCTTTTGGGTGTACTGGTTGTATTACAGGCTGCAATTGGATCTGCAACACCACCTTTTGGTTGCGACATTTTTACAGCACAGCTGATATTCAGAAGGCCGTATATGGAAATTATAAGCCATACACCGCCGTTTATACTGATTCTATTACTTGTTACAGCTCTGTTGGTTGCATTCCCACAGATAGCATTGTTCTTACCCAACGCAGCGATGATCTAATAAGGCTGAAGGTATAAACGCAAATCAGGAGGCGTAATCAGATGAAATATTACCGTAAAAAAGGACAGGTGAGTTATGGGGAGGCAATAGGGATTATACTCCTTGACAGCGAAGCTCCATTTATTCCCGGGGATGTTGCAAATGCGACTACCTATGATTTTCCCGTAAGGTTTCAAAGAGTTGAGGGACTCACAGTCCAGAAGATGATGGACCATGATAAATCAAGTATGGAGAAGATAATGGAAGCAGCGGAACTATTGCAAAAAGAAGGAGTAAGAGCCATAACCAGCGACTGCGGTTTTATGGCTCTTTATCAAACAGAGTTAAGGGAAAGACTGGAAATTCCAGTGTTTCTATCCAGTCTTCTTCAGATTCCATTTATCACTCAGATAATGCCTGCTGGGAGGAAGATTGGAATAATAACTGCAAACGGCAAATCGCTGGATGAGAGTGTTATTAAGCTATGTGGTGTAGATGATACCGGCAATCTTGTTATAGCAGGCCTGGAAGATGAACCGAACTTTGCCAGTGCATTTCTAATTGAAGAAGGAGTATTGGATAGAGAGAAGGTGGAAAAAGAAGTAGTTGACAAGGTTCTCAAATTGCAGAAGGAGAATCCGGATATTGGAGCAATTCTTCTGGAATGCAGTGTTTTGCCAGTCTATGCAGGGGCTGTTCAGCGAGCAACCGGCCTCCCTGTTTTTGATTTTGTCACCATGATCCGCTATGTGTTTTCAGCGGTTGTGAGGGAATCAAGTGGAGGTTTCATGTAGGTTACAACTTACAAAGCAAGAGGAGGGAATTAATTATATGCATGTATTCAAGAAAGAAGAGTACCAGGAACGCATTGCAAAAACCAAGAAGAAAATGGAAGAGTGGGGAATAGAGCTGCTGTTTGTTTCTCAACCTGCAAATATGAATTACCTGACGGGATATGATGGATGGAGTTTCTATGTGCATCAATGTCTTCTGGTTTCCCTTGACAAGGAAGAGCCGGTTTGGATTGGCCGAGGCATGGATGCCAACGGAGCGAGAATAACAAGCATGCTTTCAGACGAAAACATCTACCAGTATGCTGATGACTACGTTCATTCATTGATAAAGCATCCAATGCATTATATGGCTGATATAATCAAAAAGCATGGATGGGATAAAAAAGTCATTGGAGTGGAGATGGACCAGTTCTATTTTACTCACAGAGCTTATGTAGAGCTTGAAAAATCTCTTCCAGACGCGACCTTTAAGGATGCCAATACACTGGTTAACTGGGTTCGCGTTATTAAATCCGACAATGAAATTGAGTTTATGAAAATAGCAGGACAAATTGCTTCAAATGTAATGAAGACAGCACAGAAGCATATTGCCCCTGGAGTCAGGGAGTGCGACGTAGCTGCTGAAGTCGCCAAGGCACAGTACAAGGGAGTTGGGGAATATAGTGGAGACTATCCGGCGATTGTGCCACTTATGATGGCAGGAGAGGCTACAAAGACACCTCACCTCACATGGAGTGAGAAGAAGTATCAGAAGGATGAAGCGGTACTCCTTGAGCTTTGCGGGGTATACAGACATTATCATGCCCCCATTGCGAGAACCCTGTACCTGGGTGATGAGCCACCAAAGCTTATGGTTGATACAGGAAAGACGGTTCTTGAGGGTCTTGATGCAGCACTGGGCATGATCAAACCTGGAGTTCTTGTTGAGGATATAGAAGCAACCTGGAGAAAGACAATTGAGAAGACAGGCCTGATAAAGGAATCCAGAATCGGATACTCCATAGGCGTCAATTATCCGCCTGACTGGGGTGAGCAGACAATCAGCGTGAGACCCGGGGACAAGACTGTGGTACAGAAGAATATGGCTCTTCACTTGATTCCTGGAATCTGGCTTGATGATGTGGGATTTGAAGTGGATGCTTCCTTCTATGTAACAGATAACGGAGTGCAGCATTTCTTTGATGATTCAAGAGAAATACTTGTAAAAAAATAGAATGGTAACACCCCCAAATCAGAAAAGATCCCACTTGATGGGATCTTTTCTGATGTTGCATAAGACGTGGGGACGTTTCATCTGTCTTTTTCATCTTCAGTGAGAAGCTTTTCGATCTTTCCATATGCCCGCTATATTATACAGACTTTCCTTTCAGCAGGTGTTATTCTGAGCATCACGAAGAATCTAGTTTCAACAAGAGTCATGTCGAGCTTGCCGAGATATATCAGGCTTTTTGGACACAAAAAAAGAGCCCTTCGGTTCCTCGTTGTTCATGTATTAATAAAAAACAGATTTCTCCACTACGGTCGAAATGACATCAATCCTCTGATTGTGAACTGTGCATTAAGACGTGGGGACGTTTCATCTGTCTTTTTCATCTTCAGTGAGAAGCTTTTCGATCTTTCCATATGCCCGCTATATTATACAGACTTTCCTTTCAGCAGGTGTTATTCTGAGCATCACGAAGAATCTAGTTTCAACAAGAGTCATGTCGAGCTTGCCGAGATATATCAGGCTTTTTGGACACAAAAAAAGAGCCCTTCGGTTCCTCGTTGTTCATGTATTAATAAAAAACAGATTTCTCCACTACGGTCGAAATGACATCAATCCTCTGATTGTGAATTGAGAATTGTGAATTGTGAACTGTGCATTATGAATTG
>JBNJCX010000085.1:0-5070 GCA_051744365.1 Bacillota bacterium | reverse complement strand
GAAAACGCCCTTGCTTACAGCTTGTCTTCCCATTAGCTAGGTGACAGGTCTTTCTTTCAAGACCATTAGCTCGGCAACATGCCTCGCAAACAAAAAAAGAGCCCACAGTGGGCTCTTTTAGTACTTCTTGATGCTATCTCGTACAATTTCTATTATTTCCTTGATTATCTCAAGGTACGATGTAACTGATTTGGCGTTGAACTGGAATGCCAAAGCAGATTCTGCAATGGTCTCTGATAGAACATCCACAGTATCACCGACCTTATGTCCAGTACTATCAATTATATTGGCCATGCCATCTATCTTTGTAGTGATACCATTGACATTTTTGACAACACCTGTCAAATCAGGAGACATGTCGGAAATCATTCTGTTGGCTTCATTTGTTATCTTGTTCACATTCACGGTTATTTCAGGCAGCTGCTTTATGGTGGCATCAATTTCGTCAATATTTGCTTCAAGCACTGTTTCTGCCTGTCCGAGAACCTTATTTACATTTCTTAAAATAAGGAGTAAGTATCCAAGAACTCCAATTCCCAGTAAGAACAATACCAACTTCAGCAAATCCGCCAGTGTCAAGGTTACATCCATTAAAATCCCCCCTTAGATTTGCTATTTCTTAATCTCCCTCTCAACGTCATGTTTGGTATCCTTAGCTACATCTTTAGCCTCTTCTGCACCTTTTTTGATTTCTTCAGCTACATCTTCAGCCTTTTCTAAAGCTTCATCCAATGCTTCATCTGCGGCTTCCTTGTCTTTCTTGGCCTTTTCTTTTAATTCTTCCCAGCCTTTTTCCACATCAGTTTTAACCTTTCCAAGTTGTTCCTTGGTTGTGTCAAGCTGTTCCTCAACTTTCTCTTTTACATTTTCAGCAGCTTCCTTGCCTTTTGTTGATATTTCTTCTCTTGTTTCCTTCCCTGCCTTAGGAGCAAACAGTAGACCTGCAGCTGCACCTAGCGCTGTACCGATAGCCGTACCAACAGCTACGTTCTTTGCAGTCTCTTTTTTCTTTGCCTTTTCCATTTGCTTTCTCTTTTCCTCAATAATCTTATTCAATTTCATCATTATATCTCCCCTTTTCATTTTTTCTATACACACAGTTTACCCCCAAAATATCTGTAATAATCAAAGTTTCATAAATAAATAATCTAAAACCCTAAATTACACCTAAATTCAATCTGCCTTATAACATTGTCTAGGCTTGTGATACATTTTCAACTTTTTTGTAAAAAAGCGGAAACTTTCTCTAAAACTTGTTATAATATAATTTGACACTTCGGTCCTGTTAGGAGGGGCAAAATGAAATCATTTCTAACCATAAAGGAATATTTTCTCGAGCATAAAAAGTATTATATTTTAGGAGTGCTTTGGCTTATAGTCATCGATGGAGTTCAGCTTATTGTTCCCCAGATTCTGAGAAGACTTACTGATGAACTTCAACAGGGAAATCTTGATCAAGGCAGAATTTTATTTTATGGGATTCTTATAGTTGCAACAGGATTGTTTATTGGTATCGGTAGGTATTTTTGGAGAATTTATCTAATAGGTTCCTCCCGGGAAATCGAATATAAGCTTAGAAACAAGCTCTTTTCTCATCTTCTGACCTTGTCACCAAACTATTTCAATACCCATAAGACAGGTGATCTTATGGCACATGCAACAAACGATATAAATGCCGTACGGATGGCGCTGGGCCCCGGTACCATAATGATTGTAGACTCAGGATTCCTTCTCTTGTTTTCATTGATAATGATGGTCCAGACTACCAACTTAAAGCTAACGGCCGCAGCTGTTTTTACACTGCCGCTAATCATGCTTCTTGTTACGAGATTCGGCAAGATAATTTATCGAAAGTTCAAGATTGTACAGGAGGCTTTCTCTAGTCTGTCTGATATAACGCAGGAAAGTTTTTCAGGAATCAGAGTTATTAAATCCTTTGTCCAGGAAAATCTGGTTTCTGAAAATTTTGAGTCCGTGAACAAGAACAACTTCGACAGGAATATGGAGCTTGTAAAGGTTCACGGTGGATTCCATCCTCTGCTCCAACTAATAAGTTCAATCAGCTATCTTGTTATAATCTTCTATGGTGGCAGACAGGTAATCAATAACAGTATCAGCCTGGGAGATTTCGTTGCATTCAACTCATACCTTGGTATTATAATCTGGCCTACAAGAGCCTTGGGCATGGTCATTAATATTCTTCAGCGTGGCGCAGCTTCTCTTGACAGACTGAATGTAATATTCAATGAAAAATCTGAAATCGCAGAAAAGGATAATCCTGTAAAGATATCTCCTCTGGCCGGAGATATCAGATTCAAGAAAGTGACCTTCAGATACCCAAATTCGCAGCATGATGCACTACATGGCATTGATTTACATGTCCCTTCAGGAAAAACTCTCGCAATTACCGGTCGGACAGGCAGCGGGAAAAGCACCCTGGCAAATCTTCTTATGCGATTGTATGATACAACCGTCGGAGAAATTCTAGTGGATGAAAATGATGTGCGGGATGTATCCCTTGCGGATTTAAGAAACGATATTGGATTTGTACCACAGGAGAGTTTTCTGTTCTCTCAGACAATCCGTGAAAATATTGCCCTGGCCTTTGACAGTATTCCTGATGATAAACAGATTGTACATGCAAGCAAACTTGCTCAATTGTACGACAATATCGTTCAGTTCCCTGAAAAGTTCGATACTGTCATCGGTGAAAGAGGCGTAACCTTGTCAGGTGGTCAAAAACAGAGGCTTTCAATAGCGAGGGCACTTGTAAAGAAACCCTCTATTTTAATCCTGGATGACAGCCTATCAGCCGTTGATACAGAAACAGAAGAAAAAATCCTTCAGGGAATAAGAAACTTCGCAAAAAATATTACGACTATTTTAATAAGCCACAGAATTTCCACTGTTAAAGGGGCTGATGAAATTATTTTCCTTGATGATGGGGAAATTACTGAAAGAGGCACCCACAATAATTTGCTGGACCTGAAAGGCGAATATTACGAGCTATACCAAAGACAGCTTCTTGAGGAACAGCTAAGCGGTAAGGAGGATGATCATGGACAGACTTCATGAAGAAGAGGTGCTTGGAAAAGCCTATGATTGGAAACTGATGAAGAGGCTTCTCAAATATGCAAGACCATACTGGCTCCTTCTTACATTTTCAATACTCCTATTAATTGCTATAACAGGTCTAGAGCTTCTTAACCCATACCTTGTAAAGGTAGCGATAGATGAACACATAATCGGCTATAAAAAACCAATGATAGAAATCCCAATTGAAGATTCGATGGAATATGAGGGAATTGTTCTGGGAGATTACATCTACGTTCTCCAGGAGTCCATTGAATTTCCAGAAGCAGCCTCTGAGAAATATGAGATTAAAATATTGGCACAGCGAAATGATAGGTACTATCTGGTTGATGCAAACAGCACGGATACAACTGGTGGCATAATGCTTTCTGATGCAGAATACATGCGCTTCAGAAGCCGGGACATCGATGGCCTCGACAGGGTTGCAATATTGTTTGCGGGAGTAATAGTAATGACATTCCTTCTGAGTTATCTTCAGATATATATATTGAACTACACAAGTCAGAAAATAATCTTTAACATTAGAAATAATCTGTTCACTCATTTGCAGAGTCTCTCAGTGAAGTATTTTGATAACAACCCGATTGGACGACTTGTGACAAGGGTTACAAATGATACTGAGACACTTAATGAAATGTACACAAATGTTCTGGTGAATCTTTTCAAGGATTTCTTTATGCTTACTGGAATTATGATTGTTATGATAAGCCTTAACCTTCAGCTTGCTCTTGTGTCCTTTTCATTGATACCGATAATCGTCTTGATATCAGTGTTTTTCAGGAAATATATAAGGGAAGTTTACAGACTGAGCAGAGTCCAGCTGGCAAAGATAAATTCAAGCCTTAACGAGTATATTTCCGGGATGCTCACAATACAGATTTTTAAGAAGGAAAATAAGTTTTTCGACAGGTTCAGTAATCTTAACTCGGATTATCTTAATACACAAAAGAAGGAAATCACTCTCTTTGCTGTTTTTAGACCATCTATTGAGATTATCCGCTCTCTGGGAATAGCTCTCCTGGTCTATTACGGTGGTGGCAAAGTTCTTTCAGGAAGTATTCAGTTTGGGGTTTTGTTTATATTTATAAATTATCTGCAGAAATTTTACGAACCAATTCTGGACCTGACTGAAAAGTATAATATTCTTCAGTCTGCAATGGCATCCAGTGAAAGAATTTTCAAGATACTTGATACTGATCAGTTTATAAAAAATGCTGAAAATCCTGTCCAATTGAAGGAACTCAATGGAGAGATCGAATTCAGGAATGTATGGTTTGCATACAACCATGAGGATTGGGTGCTTAAGAATATCAGCTTTAAAATAAAACCAGGTGAGTCTGTGGCAATTGTCGGAGCTACCGGTGCAGGCAAGACTTCTATCATAAATCTGCTCACCAGGTTCTATGACATTCAAAAGGGAGAAATTCTGCTTGATGGTATCAATATTAAAAATCTGGATAAACAGGTACTGAGACAAAAAATAGGAGTTGTCCTTCAGGACGTATTTATCTTTACAGGTACAATCAAGAATAATATCAGACTGAACAAGGATATTGATGACAAAAAGATTGTAGAGATAGCAAAATACGTAAATGCCCACAGGTTTATTTCAAGACTTCCGAAAGGCTATGATGAGCCTGTAATGGAAAGAGGCTCCACCCTGTCCTCCGGTGAAAGACAGCTGCTGGCATTTGCCAGAACTCTTATATACAACCCCCAGATTTTGGTCCTGGATGAGGCTACATCCAGCATAGACACAGAAACAGAGCTCCTTATTCAGGATGCTCTGTACAAACTGATTCAAGGGAGAACCACAATCGCCATAGCACATAGATTATCAACAATTCAATACTCAGATAAGATTATTGTGCTGAAGCAGGGAGAAATCAAGGAAATGGGCTCTCATCAGGAGCTGCTCCAAAACAAGGGGTTGTATTATAATCTATATCAGCTACAATATAAGGAAAGTATCAATAA
>JBNJCX010000084.1:0-5199 GCA_051744365.1 Bacillota bacterium | reverse complement strand
AGAGAGAAATTTAAATTTTCAGCAAAAGACTTCTTTGGACTACAGTTCTACTTTATAGCATCAACAAAGGTCTTTACAAAGATGGGAAGATCATTTGGGTTTCTGGATGTGATCAGATTACCATCAACAACAACTTCCTTGTCTAGCCATTTTGCCCCTGCATTCAAAAGGTCATCCTTTATTGAGAAGAAGGATGTGATTTCCCTGTCCTTCAGGTCACAGCAGGATGCCATCATCCAAGGCCCGTGACAAATTGCTGCAATGGGCTTGTCAAGCTTGCAGAATTCTCTTACAAGCTCCTTTGTTGATTCTGTTCTTCTCATATTGTCGGGCGAAAATCCTCCAGGAATAAGCATACCTTCATAGTCCCCTGCCTTTATATCAGCGGACCCATGGGTGCTTTTCATTTTTACACCTGATTTACTTGTATAGACTGTCTCCTTTTGGGAGCCTACAAGATGAACCTCAAAATCCTCCCTCAATCTGTGGTATGGGTAAATCAGCTCCTGTTCATCAAAAAGGTTCTCTATCAGTATTGCAACTTTCTTCATCAAAATCCCTCCTATTGAATTCTATATCTACTTAGATACCCGAAGGAGAAGATTTTATTCTACTGGAGAATTCCAAACATAAGCAGTCCCACAGTATTTATTGCAAGATTCGCCATCATATGGACAATCCATGAATTGAGAATATTCCTGTTTCTTTCATTGAGATAATTGAAAATCAAGCCTCCGGCAAACAATCCTGACATTGCAAGGAAGAATATGGCAGGATGGAACCAGCTTCCTATAATTGCCACATGGTATACTGCAAAAAACAATGCACTAACGGAATATGCCTTCCATCTAGATATCCTTTCCAAGAGACCCAGAAATATATATCCCCTGAAAAAGAATTCCTCCATAAGAGAATTTATAAATGAAATATATAATGCAACATATATAAAATTATCCCTGTTTACACCAAGGTCATTCTGAAGAGCGTATTTTATAGCCTGCAGGTCAATAAATGGTGCTAACAAGAGATAGGTCGCCATTATTCCAAAATAGACCATCCCTCCCAGTATTATCGTCCTTGCAAAGGACTTTTTACTTGAAGATTTAAAAAGACTTTTAAAGCTGTTTCGCTCCTCAGACTTATATGCAACTATTGGTAAAACCAAAAACAGCAGAATCTTTATAGCAGACTTTATTTCGTAGCCTGGATTAATGAAACCATCAACCACTGACATCAGCATAACGGAAAACAGTGATATTGCAAGTATCCTTCTCATTACAGAGGATACCTTCCAACAGGAGTAATGACAGGCTTTCCTTCCTTATCCCGGAGAACTGCCAATCCTCCGGCATATCCTTCCCCTACAAACAAATAGTTTACCCCCGTCTCACTATCTACAATAATCTTGGTAGTTGATAATTTACCTTCCTTGTGGACAACCTGGAATCTTTTTTCTGCCATCAAAATCCCCTCCTTTGCTGTGATTGTAACATTAATTACAATCTAAATCCATATCTTTACCCGTTCTCCATCGGAAGACTCTACCTCCACCATAAGAAGCTCCCCTCCGTTCTGGGCCTTGTATTCCTTGATGGCATTTATCATTGCCTTAAGATCTCCTGAAGTAACCCTTAAATGCGAGTGCTGGTTAATATGGGATGCAGCCGATTCGTCCTCTATAAGTTTTCCAATGGCTCCTTACTCGACCATATGAACCAGGCGCTCAAAATCTATACCCTTGAGGTTTTTATTGTTCCCAACCATACTGTTCAACATGCCGGAATCAAGACCCATTTTCACCAAAGCCATAGGAAGGTTTAAATTGACCTTGTCCCCGTCTGCACTTAGGACCTTTATCCTCATAATCATTTTATTGGGGTCCTTCCTTTCCTTCTCAGGAATTACCTGTGCAGCCTTTTCCTGTTCACCGCGCATCAGCTCACCCAGAGTAACTCCAAAGAAATCTGCCAGTTCAGGCAACAATCCAATATCAGGGCATGACATTTCGTTCTCCCACTTGCTGACAGCCTGTGAAGAGACACCCATCTCCTCGGCCAGCTGGTCCTGGGTCAATTCTTTTCTCTTTCTGAATTCGCTTATTCTTTTTCCCAATGTTTGAGCTATTGTTACACTCTCCCTTTAATTTAGATATCCTTTCTCCTCATACTGGTGCCGTCGATGTGCTGCGGAATATCAATACTCCCGCTTCGTTCAGCCTTATTCTTTTTTTGTATGGCAATCAAATCTTTCTTTTCTTCGATTTTCTCTATTGCCTTTTTTTGCTCCTTCTTAATACTTCCATTCCGATTGTAATCCCCATTCCAAGTCCTCCTTTAAATATCCACTTCTTACAGCTTAAGTATACATCCCGGCGAGACTTTGATAAGCTATCAAAGGTTGTTTTTGTTGATTTTGCTGGCTTCTAAAATATTTGTTGCGGATTTTTATTTTTTTATATATAATTAAGAGTGTTCATGCGGCTGTGGCGGAACTGGCAGACGCGCTAGATTCAGGTTCTAGTCCTAATTGCTAGGGTGGGGGTTCGAGTCCCTTCAGCCGCACCAGATAAGACAAGGCTTCTTGCCTTGTCTTTTTTTCGTTTATTAGTGATATTCCTTCAGTTCTTTGCTATACTAAAGGATAAGAGAGGGGGTAGCACAATGATATTGCACTATGTAAAAGTCAACCCGGCACAAAATATGACGGTCTTTATTCTGGATCAGGTCCCCAGAAAAGACCATGCAAGGATTTCAAGAAAGCTTATGGGATATGATAGCGTCCACGCAGAGCAGGTGGGGTTTATTGAAAAGACAATTCTACCTGACAAGACAGAAACACTTAGACTTCAGATGATGGGCGGTGAGTTCTGTGGAAATGCCAGTAGGTCATTTGCATCATATATGGTTCTTACAGGCTATCCTTCAATTGAAATGTCAGGAAATGATTACGTTGTTCCCATAGAGGTATCAGGGCTTGAAAAGAATGTGGAATGTCTAGTTACGCCGCTTGATGGAAGAAACCATTTCCGCTCACGAATTCAGATGCCTCTTCCAAAAAATGTAGGGGCTCAGGAATTTGTTGTGCAAGGGGAAACAATTCAGACCATCAGAGTTGACTTCTATGGCATAACCCATTTTGTAGTGGACCAGGACAATGTAAGAAGCAACCTTGAATTCTTCAATATCGTCAAGTCAGTGATGGATCAGGAAAATTATGAAGCCTTTGGAGTCATGTTTTACAGCTTTGAGGATAGAAATGTAACCCCATTGGTATATGTAAGGGACACCGATACCATATGCTGGGAGAAAAGCTGTGCATCTGGAACCGCTGCACTAGGAGTATGTCTTTCATACCTTGATGATATAAACACAAAAGAAGATATTCAACAGCCAGGAGGGGTTCTTCATATTCAGGTTGATTGGGAAGATGGTAAGGCAAGGTCAATCCACCTTGACGGTGAAATTGAAATTGTATCCGAGGGGACAGTTTACGTAGATATACAGGAGTAGTGTAAATGGAAGGGAAACGACTTAAAAAAGCAATATCAACAGCAATGGAAACTGGAATGATAATGCTTCAAAACGGGGCAGAAACCTACAGGGTGGAGGAGACAATCACAAGGATGATTTCCTCAAAGACGACATCCAATGTAGAAGTATTTGTCATGTCCACAGGGATCATATTAGGAACTGAAATAGACGGCGAACCCTATACTACAGTAGCTAGAGTTCCTTCAATAGGATTGGACCTTGAAACAATCGCCAGAGCCAATTTCTTTTCGAGAATTTTTACCCAGGGCGAAATGACTGATGAAGAAACAGATATTATTCTCAAGGAACTTAAGTCTCCACCAAAATTTTCAAAGCCCATAAGATATGCCTTCAGCGGTATGGCAGGGGGCTTCTTTGTGCTGATGTTCGGCGGAAGCTTTGTGGAGTTTGTGCTGGCTTACATAGCCTCAAGCTTAACAGTCTTCTCCATGGACAAGCTTGCAGAGCTTAATCTTAACTTCTTTGTAAAGAATATCCTGGGCGGGCTCCTCTCGGCGCTCTCAAGTATCTTTCTTGTGTTTCTTATGGGTCTACTATCAATTGGTGCCGATTTCAACACAGTGATAATCGGACCACTTATGACACTTGTACCAGGGGTATCTCTTACAAACGGAATACGGGACCTAATTTCAGGAGAGCTAATCGCAGGAACCACCAAGATGATGGAAGCACTTTTCATAGCAATTGCCCTTGCCTTTGGAGTAGGTATTGTACTCCAGGTAATAATCGCATTTGTACTCTGTACTCGGTACCTACCCAAGGGGACGTACCCAAGGGTACCCAAGGGGACGTTCCCCCTGGGCACTTTATGCTCATTTTGCTTTTCTTATAACTGCTCTGCTTATTCCTGTAAGTCTGGATATCTGCCTGTCTGAAATCCCTCTATTTCTTAGCTCCACTAGATGATTGTCCCTCATTCTCTTATCAAAACCTTGTAGCTCTCTCGTGGATTCAACATTACACATAAAAAGAATAATTCTTCTCGCCTCATCATCGCTTAATCTTTTCTTGTCATCCTCCATATCCAAAAAGGTATGGTTGTAATACTCCTTGTGGAATTTTACAAAGGCATCCTTTGCCATTTCTGTGTCCATTTGAAAATGGTTAAGGACAAACTCAGCATCGATCAGTCTGTTAGTGTTTATATAGCTTGAGTAGCTACTCCAAGGGTACTGGGCAGGGTCCTTTACCATGCCAGCTGTTACAGGATTCTGATGAATATATCTTAAGGCCGAGAGAAGGTACTCCTCATTCTCCACCACTTCACTCTTGAACCGATCCTGGAAAAGATGACCTGTTCTTTCATATTTCACATTGTACCAGTAAACATACTTGGCTCCGATCCTTTTCATGGACTGACCAAAATCCTCCTGGTTTTCCTTTACCAGAAGATGAATGTGATTGGTCATAAGGCAATATGCATAAAGTTCAAAACCGCTTGCCTTTTTTGCATCTTCAAGAGTATACAGAAACTTTTCAGCATCCTCCTTATCCTCAAAGATTGTCTGTCTGTTTATTCCCCTTAGCATAACATGGTAGATTCCAGTTCTACTTCTCTCTCTGGCAGATCGTGGCATAGTCATCCTCCATTCATGAAATGAAATTTATGCTTAGATTATATCATGAAATGTGCCCATGGGGAACGTCC
>JBNJCX010000083.1:0-5273 GCA_051744365.1 Bacillota bacterium | reverse complement strand
TGGGAAATAAATCTTGACAATAAATTATTCAAGCCATATAATCTATTACAACAAACCGATGAAGTGGAAATCAAACTGAAATAAGCGCCAATAGAGAGCAGGTGATGGTGGAAATCCTGTGGAGATGCTGTTCGGCAAATGGACCACTGAGGGTGAGGTGAAAGATACATTGTTGTATCGAGTATTCAAGCTGTAGGCCGGCATTAACGGCAAGGGATGTGTTGGCATTCCAGGAAGATAATTGCTCTGCAAATAATTGGAGTAATTGATTTTTAATACTTAAGGTGGCATAGCAGATTCAATCTGTCCTTATTTTTGGGACAGATTTTTTGTTTTTTTTGTAACTGCCTGCCTGTATGCCAATACAAGAATTCATACACAAAAAAAGAAAAGGGGAGATCAGGATGAAAAAAGCATTGTCACTACTTTTGGCAGGTATTATGGTGATAGGATTACTGGGAGGCTGTACCCAGGGATCAGCAGCAGTGGGGGATAAGTACCAAATTGGGATTGTACAGCCTATGGACCACCCGTCTCTTAACCAAATTAGGGACTCAATTGAAGGGGAACTCATCCAGCTAGGATTGGGAGAAGAGGTTGAAATTTCATTCCACAATGCAAATGGTGATATGAGCCTGCTTCAATCAATTATGCAAAATCTTGTGGGAGAAGGCGTAGACATGATAGTTCCCATTGCTACACCCTCAGCTCAGGCAGCAATGGCTGCAACAGGGGAAATCCCAATAGTATTCTCAGCAGTAAGCAATCCAGTTGAAGCAGGACTTGTGGCAAGCTTTTCAGAGACCACCAGGAACATCACAGGGGTTTCAAACTCCATACCCGTCGGTGATATTCTTGAGCTATCAAAGACTCTTACACCAGAGATAGAGACCTATGGCTTCATTTACAACAGCAGTGAAATAAACTCTGCAACAGGAATCAAGAAGGCAAAGGAATACTGTGAAAAGAACAATCTGAAATACAAGGAAGTGACAATAACAGGTACAGCAGATCTACACCAGGCTGTATCATCCCTCCTGGGAGAGGTGGATGCCTTCTTCACGCCAAATGACAACACAGTGGCCTCAGCCATGCCGACCTATGTTCAGCTTGCTACAGAGGCAGGAATACCCATCTATGTGGGAGCTGATTCAATGGTAAAGGACGGTGGTCTCGCAACCGTAGGAATAGACTACACAGTCCTTGGAAAGCAGACTGCCAGGATGATAAAGAGAATAATTGAAGGAGAGAAAGTATCTGATAATCCAGTGGAGCAGATAGCTGAATATGCAAATATCATCAACATGGATACGGCAAATGCCCTGGGAATTTTAATTCCACAGGAGTTGGAAGATGAATTTGTAATTTTTGGAAAGTAGAGAAAAGAAAGGAAGATCGACATGACCCTTTTAATTGGATCCATAGAGCTGGGGCTGCTATACGGAATACTGGCCCTTGGAGTGTATATAACCTTCAGAATACTTAACATTCCGGATTTGACAGTGGAAGGAAGCTTTGTGCTTGGAATGGCTACTACAGCTGTATTCACCCAGAGTGGCAACCCCGTAATGGGACTTGTGGCAGCCATCATAGCAGGGGCAGTTGCAGGAATCTGTACCGGACTATTGCAGACAAAGCTTATGATAAACCCGATACTTTCTGGAATTATCGTAATGACTGGCCTATATACCATTAATCTTGCAGTTATGGGCGGAAAGGCAAACATGTCCATCCTTGGAAACGAAACCGTATTTTCAATGCTTGAAAACAGAACAATCCTGGCCTTGATTATAGCAGCCTCAATGGCTGCAATACTGGGAGTCTTCTTCAAGACCAGAACAGGACTGGCCATAAGGGGAACTGGTGACAATGAGGAAATGGTAAGGGCATCATCAATAAATTCCGATACGACAAAGTGCATGGCACTTGCCATGGGAAATGGTCTGGTAGCCCTCTCAGGAGGACTTATAGCTCAGTACCAACTGTTCTCTGATGTTGGGTCCGGTACCGGTATCGTAGTCATTGGTCTTGCATCAGTAATAATAGGTGAAGTGCTTCTGGGGAAGAGAGGTGTCACATTCGGTCTGTTCACAGCAATAGGAGGCTCAATAATCTACAGAATCATAATCGCATTTGCCTTGAAAGTAGACCTGTTCCCGCCTTACTCGCTGAAGCTTATATCGGCAATTGTAGTAATGGCAGCTCTTTCAGGTCCTTACCTAAGGAAGACCTACAGAGGAAAATCCAGGGATATGAAAAGAAAATCCAGCTTAGAACAGGCAAGGGAATTTGTCAGATAAAATCGGAAGGAGGCCAGGGCTAAGCCCGACTGATATGTTGAGACTCGAGAATATACACAAGACTTTTGAAAAAGGTGCCATAGGAGAAAAGAAAGCCCTCAGGGGATTGAACCTCCATTTAAAGGAAGGAGATTTTATAACGATAGTTGGATCAAACGGAGCGGGAAAGTCCACTCTCTTTAATACCATTGGCGGAAAAATTCCGGTGGATGAGGGATCAATCTATCTTGCAGGGGAGGATATCACAGACCTTCCTGAGCATAGGAGAGCCCAGGGGATAGGGAGACTGATGCAGGATCCGCTGAAAGGAACGTCACCCTCCCTTACAATCCAGGAAAATCTTGCCCTCGCTTACGGAAGAAAATCCAGTGGAGGAATCTTCGCTACAAACAAGAAAGACACAGGGCATTTCAGAGAGCTATTGTCATCATTGGATCTTGGTCTTGAGGATAGGATAAAGACAACTGTAGGGAATCTTTCAGGGGGACAGAGACAGGCTGTGACGCTTTTGATGTGTACCATAGCATCCCCTAGGCTGCTGCTTCTTGATGAGCATACGGCAGCTCTTGACCCAGTGAATGCGGAGAAAATAATAGAAATCACTGAGCGGATAGTACAGGAAAAGAACATAACAACAATGATGATAACCCACGATGTGCAGATGGCGCTGTCCGTTGGAAACAGAACCATTATGATGGATGATGGAAGAGTGATCCTTGATATACAGGGTGAAGAAAGAGCCAATATGACACTGGAGAACCTGATGGAAAGCTACAGAATCAAAAGCAACAAGATGCTTCTTGATGATAGAATTCTTCTTTCGTAGAAGAGGAAAAATAAATGTAACTCAAAAATAATATTAATATTTTGCAGTAGTGGTAATATTATAGTGAAACGGTAAATTAAGTAAAAATGAGGTAGGGATAAAAATGCAGGATTGGAAAAAAACAATAACTGAAGCCAAGAAAGATGACAGGTCCATGGAGGACTTTATAGGACTCCATGAGGCCTTTATTCTTAAGTCTGCATCCAAAGCATCAAGACGATTTGTATCCAAAAGCGATGACGAATGGTCAGTTTCACTGTCTGCATTTACGGAGGCAATGGACAAGTATGATTCTGATAAGGGGGGATTTCTCACCTATGCTAGTGTGATTATCAGAAGCAGGCTGATTGACTGGTTCAGGATAAATGGAAGACAATCCTCAGATTTGCATACTGAGGATATGTACATTGAAAAAGAGGATAAAGGATATAATGACGATTTGAGACTTGAGATCTATGCCCTTGTAGAAACCCTTGATAAATATGGAATAAGCTTTGTGGATATTGCAGATAACTCACCTAAAGCGGGAAAGACCAGGGAGTCATGCAGAACGATACTCAGATATCTCTTGGATAACCCGATACTGGTAGCTGAAATCAGAAGAACAGGAAACCTTCCTTTAAAAATTTTTGAAAATAATCTGGACCTACCCCGAAAAATAATGGAAAGACACCGTAAATATATAATAGCTGCGATGGAAATACTGACAGGGGATTACCCCTATCTCTCAGAGTATCTGAGATACGTCAGGGAGGAGGAATAGCTATGAAGGCAGTAATACTTGAAATAATAAGAGGTAAAGCGGTTGTTATGAAGGATGATGGAACTGTGTCCAGAATCCACAATGAGAATTATTCGGTGGGAGATGAGATTTATATGAAGGAAAGAATGTTGTTTAATAAAAAATGGGCATCACTTGTTGCAGCACTTTTAATATTTGCAATGGTGGGAACAGGAACATGGGCTTATGCAGAGGACTATCAATTGAACGCTGTTGAAAAAGACGGGACAGAGCTTACAATAAGGGTTAACAGACTCAATAAAGTAATCAGCATTGAACGCGATGGTGAGGAACTGAATCTTGAGGAAGAGTTTGATAGTGAAGATATTGAGGAATTCCTTGAAGAACTGTTTGCTAAGTACGAAATAGAAGCCCTTGCACCGATGGCAAAAAGCAAGGAAGAGTCAGATGAAATTGCCGAAAGAATAAGAGAAAGATTTGAAGAGAAAAAAGCTGAAAGAGAAGAACTTGAAGCAGCAGAAGAAGTAGATGAAGATGATGATGAAGAACTTGAAGAGGCTAGGGAAAGTATCCGTGAAGAAAACATGGAGATAAAGGGTCTTGGACCTGAAGATGTTGAAAGAGCAAAGGAACTTGGAATAACACCAGGACATTATAACATTATCACTAACCTCATGGAAGTAGAAGATGAATGGGATGATGTGGAGGATAAACCAAAAGGAGCCTTCGCAGATTATGCTAAGATGTCAAAACAAGAGTTAATGGAAGAATTCTCCCGCTCAAGAGGCGAGAAAAACGGAGTCAAGTTCCAGGATGGAGAAATAGGTAATCCAGCTGTAAATCCTCCAGGACTGGAAATGAAGGAAGAGAATAAGCCAGAAAATACAGGTAGACCAGAAGAAGTAGAATTACCCGAAGAAGTAGAATTACCAGAAGAGGAAGGCAGACCTGAAGATGCAGGCAGACCAGAAGGTGTTGGCAAACCAGAGAATACCGGTAAACCAGAAGGAACACCAGGAAACTAAAGTAGCTATTACTCACTAATTATCGATAAAACCCAAAAAAGGGTGTGCCACCCCATACCCAAGTAAAACAAGGCCCCATCAAGTTGATGGGCCTTGTTTTTTGAAATCAATCCATATAATTATAAATCAATATGATATAATCTTCAAATAACCAAGAGGAAAGCCAAAAATAATGGAGGGAACAAATGAGCTATTACAGAGTAAAGTACAATGGAATAAAGAGATTGTGTCAGGAATCATTTGTTGAGGCAGGTTTTTCAGAGGAGGAGAGCAGCATAATCACAGATGTAATTCTTCTTTCTGATCTGTATGGAATAGAAAGCCACGGAGTCCAGAGGATGGCCATGTATCACAATGGAATAAAGAACGGAATGGTCAAG
>JBNJCX010000082.1:0-5340 GCA_051744365.1 Bacillota bacterium | reverse complement strand
TGATCCAGCCTTGAATTCCTTAAGTGCCTTACCTAAAGATTTTCCTATCTCCGGTAATTTTGACGGTCCGAATATAACCAAGGCAATTGCAAGAATTAAAATCAGTTCAGGCATTCCTATCCTACCAAATCCCATATTTTTACCTCCCGTTTACGATATATTTTTGTCAAACCCATGCTTTGATTTTATCACTTTTACAGGGCCTTTACAACTTCATTTTGAACATTATCAATATGTCAGATCTGATATTCCTTAATCCACGAGCTTCTGTCTATATGGATATGTTTCAACCAGCTCTCCCAGAGCAAAGAATCTTTGACCGTTTTTTGAAGTATAGTAACAGGTCATCAGAGAAACTATAGGCTTACCTCTCTCATCGGCCTGTTGGTGTTCAAGCATATACAAAGCTGATTCCGGAACAAGTACCGTGTCATATATTTCATACTCATATACGTTGATCTTGTCTGTTATTCTTACCCGCATACCTACCTCGGCATTTAATAGGTTCCCGAATAACAAACTGGGGTCCTTCATATAGTGGGAAGCCAATGAGTAATTCCCTTCTCCCATAACCAAATCCGGTACCATTGTTGCCGCTCCTGCCATTAGGTTCGCATCGGTGACACCCTTCAATATAGGTAAATTAATCCCCAGATCATCAATCATAAGAAGCCCTATGACATTTTCATCCTTAAATTGGGATACTCCAGAAACCGCTGATCTTGTTGATACATCCTCTATTGCAGTATAATCATATTCGGCTACTCTTTCATTATTTATAGCTATTTGCTCCTCTGTAATTTCTTCCACTACAGTAGCGCTTTTTTCCACTTGTCTTTTAATAAGAAAGTTTGGTAGAAATTGGTAGGCTATAAGGCCTGCACCGATGACTATCAATAATGTGGATATCCACTTCTTCATCCCTATCACCTCTTCGAATAGATACCCAGATTAGCAGCTTATATCACAGCCAGATTTGATAATAGCAGCTTTTGCCAAAACAACAAGTGCATCTATGTAGTTCATATCTCTCGGAAACTCATACATATCAGCTGCCACGGATAGCTCTGTGCAGCCAAGGATAACTATATTTACACCTCTGGAATGCATGTTGTTGATAACACTGTTAAAACCACTCAGGTCGTTATAATACCGTCCCTTTTTTATATTATATATAAGGTCCATGATAGCTCTTTGACCATCATCTGAAGGAGTAATACATTCCATCCCCCATTTTTCCAGCTCACTTCTATAGACACCGGAGCTTAATGTCCCATCTGTTGCCAATATTCCTACCTTGTTATCTTCGTATTGGGTTCTTATTACCTTTACGGTCTCCTGAATCATATTAACAAAGGGAATCTGGATTTCTCTCTCTATATCATCATAGAAGTAATGTGCTGTGTTGCAGGGCATGGTCAAAAAATCAGCTCCAGCTTCCTTTAGTCGCCTGGCAGATTTTTTAAGCTCCAATAAAGGACTTTCACCTCCGTGAAGTATATACCTTGTCCTGTCTGGAATATTTGTATTGCTGTCGATTATTGTATGTGGATGGTCCTGATCAGAATCAGCAGCTGTATAAAGTACAATCTTTTCAAAAAGCTTGACTGTTGCCAGTGGCCCCATCCCTCCAATGATTCCTATGGTCTTTTTCATGCTATTCAACCTCAAACCAAAGCTTCAGTTCTCTTGTGGCAGCATCTTTAGAATCAGATGCATGAACTATGTTTTCCGTCTTGGAATATGCAAAATCTCCCCTTATGGTTCCCGGGGCTGCACATACGGGATCTGTATCTCCTATCAGGCTTCTCATAATTCTTATTGCATTATCTCCCTCAACCTGGATAAGCACTGCTTTTCCACTGGACACAAAATCCACCAGCTTCCTATAAAAAGCCTTTTCTTTATGCTCCAGATAATGCTCCTCTACCTTGCTTTTTCCTGGAATAATCATTTGGATCTTTTCGATTGACAAACCCTTCATCTCTATTCTCTTCAACACCTCTCCTACCAGCTTTCTCCTTACTCCATCAGGCTTAATCATAACAAAGGTCTTTTCCATATCTATTCCTCCTGACATTTAGTTCCATTCTACCCTAATCTTCAGAAACTGAACCACCGGACCTGGATATCAATTTAAAGCCCTCTGTCATTTCAATCCTGCCGTCTGCAAATACCCATATGGCTTCCAGGCCATCCACTGATTGGACCAGTCCTCTGCTTTCCTCATAGGGCAGCAGAAATACCTCAGTGGAATAATAGTCTGCCAGTCCCGAATCTTCAATAACTACATTTACTGCCCTGTAGTGTGATGCAGGCATTAGTGTTTCAGGATCAATTATATGGTGTATCCTCTGATCATCGACCACATAGTACCTCTGGTAGTCGCCGGAACTTACAACTGATATATCATTCATAAATACAGTATCCAGAATATTTGATCCATCTCCGAAAATCGACTTGTCAGGATTCTGTATACCTATACCCCACTTATCCTTTGCAGGGTCCTTGGGCTCCCCCACTGACCTGATATTTCCACCTGCGCTTATTATCCATGAGTCAAAGCCCTTCTCAACCATCTCATCTACTACCATCTCTGTGGCAAAGCCCTTTGCAACAGCTCCAACATCAAGACTCATCTCAGGGTCCTCGAGATAAACGGTCATATTTTCCTCATCTACGATAACCTTGTCCAGGTCTGTATGTTTATTGGCCTCCTGAAGCTCCTCAATTGGAGGAATCTTTGCATTTGAGGGATCAAATTCAGCATCATCCCTATACTCTGACCATATTGAAAGCACTGAGCCAAATGCAATATTTGTCTTCTGATGAGTATTATAATACATCTCCTTTGCGAAGGTTATCAGGTCAATTATCTCCCTGCTGACTTCTACTGGTTCCTTGCCGGCATTGTGATTTATTGTCTTGATATTGTTAATACCTTCGTATGTGTTGTACTTGTCATACATTTTGTGGAGTTCAAGCATTCTGTCGTGGATCTGAGACATGTAATCATCGAATTCCTCCTGGGTCTTTGTATATCCGATAACCTGTGTAACTGTATCGAATGAATCAAAGAAAGTATCGCTGTATCTATTGTATGCGACTCCACCGGAGCATCCTGAAATCAGATTTATCAGTAGCGCAATCATTATTATCAAACTAATTTTTTTCATTAAAAATCACCCCAAATTATCATACCAAAAACACTCAGCTTAATCAAATAAAAGCTCCCCGTACGGGGAGCCTTCAATAAGCTTATTTTGCTATTTCATAAGCCTCTTCAACTACATAAATGTAATCCTCTACACCAACTGTAACTGATGATACAAGATCTTCTTCAGCAGGGCTTCCATCTTCAAGAGCCATTCCTGAAATCTCGTCTACAGTCTTGCCTACCATCCAGTCAGCAAGTGCTGCTGCCTGCTCATACCATTCTTTTTCAATTCCTGAAGCCTTAAGCAGTCCATAGTCTTCTCCAAGCTCATTCTTAGTCTTAAGCTCAGCTTCTTTGTCAGTTTCTACTTTTCCTTCAAGGTCATACTGAATTTTTACCTCAGCTGTATCTATTACAGCACCTGTTACTTTACCTTCAGCATCAAATGCTGAAGCAGCCATTATAGTATCAACCTGAGCCATTGCTCCTGCATCTGCAGCAGCATCTTTTGACTTGGCGATTGATGTAGTAACTCCAAGGCCTACAGTTTCTCCGCCTTCTGTATCAATTGCTTCGTCCCATGCCTGCTCAAGAGCTGCAAGATAAGAGTCTACTCCAACTGTAACTGATGATACAAGATCCTCTTCAGCTGGTACTCCATCCTCAAGAGCCATTCCTGTTATTTCATCTACAGTTTTTCCTACCATCCATGCTTCCAAAGCTTCTGCCTGCTCAAACCATTCTTTTCCTATAGCTGAAGCCTTGATCATTCCATAGTCTTCTCCAAGCTCTTTTTTAGTCTTGAATTCGCCTTCCTTCTCAGTTGATACTGCCATGTTTTCGTCAAAAGCTACTCTTGTCTGTGCAACATCAAGCTCTGCACTTACAACTTTACCTTCGGCGTCAAATCCTACAGCCATGATTGTTACATCTGCCTGTGCCTGTGCTGTCTTATCTGCTTCTGCATCAGTTGACTTGGCAATTGATATTACATGTCCAAGACCCACTTTAGCAATTGCTCCTGCTTCGGCTGGTTCTTCTGCTGGCTCCTCTGCTGGTTCTTCTGCAGGAGTTTCTGCTGGTGTTTCCTCAGCTGGTTCCTCTGCAGGACTTGTACATCCTGCTAGAAGACTCAGGCTAAGCATAAATACTAATAATAATGATAATAATTTTTTCATCTTTCACCCTCCATAATTTAATATAGGTTTAAACAACATATTAATTATACCATGGAGGGTGATTGTAATCAATATATATTGTTAAATTTCTATTTATCAATACGTTATGGGATTATGTCATTTACTCGTTTCCAAGTCTATCAAAAGGCATTTAGTCCCTTATCTGGAGTAATTCCTTGATGTTTGAGATATATTTTTCCCTGATCTTTCATCATAGAGAATCATGCTCAGGTACACCTCTGATGTCCCGATTCTTTCAGCCAGCTTTTTTTGGGTAAGGTTTATCTCGACAAGTCTTTTTTTAACTTTATAACCAAATGGTGTAAGCGTTCTTTTCCTTATGGAGAGCACTCCCTTAATTTTATTATGGCAATTGGGTTGCTATATATGGTAGAATAGGTGTGTTGAAGTGTTAAAGTGATATGTACATAAATTATTCTGAAGAGTTTCAGACGGAGGTGTTTAAATGTCCACCATAGGACAGAGATTAAGAACTGCTAGAAAATCGAAGAAGCTTTCATTGCTTAATGTAAGAGATCTTACGGGTTTGTCCACAGGCAATCTAAGCGATCTTGAAAATGACAAGTTTTCGCCATCGGCAAATACCCTGATTCAGCTAAGGCAGGTATTGAATGTATCAATTGACTGGATGCTGACAGGAAGTCTTCCCAAAGACATACCCTCTGATGATGTAATCAGAGAAAAAACACCGGCATATCTAAGCACCGATGAAAAGATGCTTTTGGATATATACCACAGACTGGGCAGCGACGACAAAAAGAATATCATTGGATATATGAATCTAATTGTCGGCAAGTAAAAGTGTTAATTTTTTATAATAATGATTAATAATTAACCAATAGGAAATCCATAGATGTGGATATTATTTAACTACCCAGAAATCACCAAATAACAATAGGAAGCAGTAATCAAGCCGGCTTGATTACTGCTTCCTATTGTTATTTGAATCTATTCCCTATTCAACAGTAACTGACTTTGCCAGGT
>JBNJCX010000081.1:0-5401 GCA_051744365.1 Bacillota bacterium | reverse complement strand
TTTAAAACGTTTGTTTATACACATATTAGGGTATTACTTACTGGGGTGATAAAATGCCAAGAGGACCTAGAGTTAGGAGCAGATCAGGAATATATCATATAATGCTTAGAGGATTGGACAAAAGGGATATTTTTCTTGACGATGAAGACCGCAGAAGATTTATTGGATGCATTGAAAGAGCACAGGAAGCTGGGGAGTTTGACCTTTATGGCTACTGCTTGATGGACAACCATGTACACCTTCTTCTCAGGGAAAATGAAGACATAGGAACAATAATAAAGCGTATAACAGTAGGCTATGTAGGTTGGCACAACAGAAAATATGAAAGAGTTGGACATCTTTTTCAGAACAGGTTCCTAAGCGAGCCTGTGGAGTCAGAAGGTTATCTGCTGACAGTACTAAGATACATACATCAGAATCCAGTTAAGGCTTTTTTGGTAAGGAGTGCTAAAGACTACAATTGGAGTAGCTATACCCACTACCTGAAACACTACAAAGAAGAGGATTCTGGAATAAACGGTGAAATAGCAAGGTCGTATTTCCCCACTGTAAAATCCTTTGAGGAATACATGAATGAAAATAATGATGATGAGTGTCTGGAATACCGACCAGTAGTCAGGCAAAATGATGAAAGCCTAAGAAAATCCATAAGTGATAAATTCAAAGTACATAACATTAATCAAATATCCACAGTAGAGAGGGACGAGCTGATACAAAAAATCTATGAGACTGAAAAAGCCAGCATCAGACAGCTCAGCAGGGTATTGGGAGTAGGCAAAACAATCATAGAAAATGCAGCCAAAAAAGACAAGTGAAGCGTCCCCCCCGTCTTATGGGTATCAATAGACTTAAGGAGGGAATCAAATGCAATATATTAAGGATAGGATGTACATTAAAAACATTGAACTAAAGAACCGATTGGTGCTTCCGCCCATGGAGACTGTATCCTGCGGTGATGATGGGGAGGTATCGGAAGATACTCTCAAATACTACGATGGAATAACAAAGGGCGGCTATATTGGTCTTGTGATAGTTGAGCACACCTATATATCACTGGAGGGCAAGGTAAAGAACGGGCAGTTATCGGTTGCTGACGATAGTAAGATTGAAGGATTGAAAAAGCTGGCCCAAACCATACAAGCCAATGGCAGCAGGGCTGTTCTTCAGCTAAGCCATGCAGGAAGCAATTGCCTTAAGGATGCAAAGGGTGCAGAGCCTGTGGGCCCTTCAGCTGTAGTTAATCCAAGAAGCAAGGATGGGCTTATGCCCAGGGAACTTACGGTAGATGAAATCAAGGATCTGGTAAGGAAATTCGCAGATGCCGCAGGAAGAGCAAAGAAAGCAGGCTTTGACGGTGTTGAAATTCACTCAGCCCATGGATACTTACTGAACCAATTCCTCTCACCTCTGACTAATAAAAGAACGGATGAATACGGCAAAGACCTTATGGGAAGAATAAAAATCCATCTGGAGACGATAGAAGCTGTGAATAGAGAAGTAGGACTTGAATACGCGGTATTCCTAAGACTTGGCGCATCTGACTATATGGAAGGTGGAACGACAATAGAGGACAGCGTAATAGCTTCAAGGGAATTTGTAAAGGTAGGTGTAGATGTGATTGATGTCACTGGAGGGATGTGCGGCTTTATGGGCCCACAATTTACTGGGCAGGGCTATTTTTCAGAGCTCAGTGAAAAGATTAAATCGGCAGTTTCTGTGCCGGTAATCCTGACTGGTGGGATAACAGATCCCGAGGCTGCGGAGGAGTTTTTAAGGATGAAGAAGGCAGACCTTATAGGAGTAGGTCGTGCAATTTTAAAGGATTATGACTGGGCAAAAAGAGTAATGAAATAAGACATGGGTAAGACATGGGGACGTTTCACTCGTCTTTTCCCAAATAAGACAGATGAAACGTCCCCATGTCTTAAGCCCGGGAAATTTAATTCCCGGGCTTAAAAGGCTTTTTGATTAATCTATAAACATCTGTGTCCAATAAATTCTACCATTGTCGTTGTATACCCCAACGCCAAGGTTTCCGAAGTTGTCGTTCATAATATTTTGGCGGTGCCCAGGTGACTCCATCCATGCCTTTACAACCATCTCTGGCGTCGGTTGTCCCATTGCAATATTTTCCCCTGCTGCCCTATAGCTTATGCCAAACTCCTTCATCATTTCAAAGGGGGAGCCGTAGTTTGGTGAAGTATGCGAAAAGTAGTCATAAATCGCCATATCCTTTGATTTTTCATAGGCTATTTTTGACAGCTCAGCGTGCATTTTAAGGGGATTGATCCCTTCGGCTGCCCTTTCCACATTTACAAGATCAAGAATTCTCTGGCTATAGTCAATGGTTGTCTTTACCTCAGGTTGTGCCCTGTATTGCTCGTATTTGATCCGTAGGATTACGGTTGCAGCCTCGCTTCTTGTCAGCGTGCTGTTGCCTCTGAAAGCTCCATCGACATATCCAGTGAGGATTCCGCTGGAATATGAGTTAAGCACTGCATTCTTGGTTTCAAAATTTCCCAGAGAGGTAATTTCCCAGATATCCTTTATTAGCTGCTCGTACTGTGGCAGATCTGCCTGTGGTCTGTAATTCTGGTAATTGAGTACATTTGAGACTATCCTTGCCATATCGTACCTGGATATGGGTGAATCCGGATCTGTTGATGTATCCTTACATACTATTCCAAGGCTCAAGGCTTTCTTTATATACCCATCTGCCCAATGTGTTCCCTGTGAAGGGATATCTTTGTATCCCAGGATTGACATTGTGGACTTGATGAATTCAGCTTTTGTTATTGTGTTCTGTGGTCTGAAGGTACTGTTGGGATATCCCTGGATTGCACCCTCTCGTACAAGTAAGGTTATATTGTCGTGGTACCAGTCACTTGTATCTACATCTGTGAAGCCTGCTGCCTCGGCTGTTATTCCCATTGATCCAAATAAAAAAACAAATACCAATAAAAGGCTCAGTACTTTCCTCTTCATAAATAAACTCTCCTTTCGGTAGCTGGCTGCCTTTCCAGGCCCTATAGCATTGCGTCCCTATCTCTCGATAGGTTTGCCTTTATCGTTTGACAGTATACAAAAGGGATTCGCCTTTGCGTATTTGCCATAATTCTTTCCACTACTATTAACTTTCCACTAACATCATACCACAATATGATCTTATGTAAACCGCTTTCCCCCAGGTTTTTCACAAAGTAATCAAATTGTAATACATAAATCCTGTAATTGCAGGTTGTTTTTTATACTCCAGATAAAGGGCCCAGGAACTCAATATCTAAAAAATCAGTAGAATTCCCTGTCTTTGTGATCCCGATTGAAATGGAGGATCGCTCTTTGTATTTTTAGTTTTAAAGGGTATAAATATAAATACAAGAGATGTCCAGGTGGTATGTGCAGTAATTGGAGTTGATTGAAATGATGTTTAGGAACAGGGAAGATGCAGGAGAAAGACTTGCCAAGCTTCTCAAGAGGTACACTGATTCAGAGGGTGTCGTATATTCACTTCCAAGGGGTGGAGTCGTCCTGGGGGCAAAGATTGCCAAGGAACTGAACATTCCACTTGATATAGTACTTACAAAAAAGATAGGACACCCCCATAATTCCGAGTACGCCATAGGAGCTTGTGCAGAAGAAGGGGAGCCATGGTGTAATTCAAAGGAAATAAGACATATTGATGAACAATGGATTAAAGATCAAACAGAAAGAATACAGGAGGAGCTTAGGAGAAGAAGAGAAGAATATCCAGCTCCATATATATCACCAACAGACAAAATTGCCATAATAGTTGATGACGGAATAGCAACCGGCTACACAATAATGGCGGCAATAAAGGTAATCAAAGAGAAGAAGCCAAAGAAGATTATTGTGGCAGTGCCAGTTGTACCCTCAGATACTGCAAGAGAACTGGACAAAATGGTCGACGAGCTGGTATGCATCGAAAGGGATTACTTTTTCCTTGGAGCTGTGGGGGCATATTATGATTATTTTCCGCAGATACAGGATAGAGAAGTCGTGGAGCTGTTGAAAAATTCAAACAAGCAACAAGTATAAGACGGGGGGACGTTTCACCCGTCTTTTCTTTTGTCACTGCAAATTTGCAGCATACCCCCACACAGTATTTGACATAAGCCTGCACAAAGATTATTATTAGTATATTAAAGCTAAATTTAAGGAGAGCAAAAATGGACATAATAAAGTTAATCGCAATATTTGCAATAATTGTAGTAGTAATGAGGATGAATAAGCCTCTATATATATCAGTAACCGTAGGCTCCATAGCCACTGCCATTTTTTATGGCTTAAGCTTTCCGGAGCTTTTTCAGGCATTCAGGATTGGAATATTCGGAAGTACCACAATAACCCTGGTACTTGCATTCTATTCGATCACTTTTCTGCAGAGAATGCTGGAAAAAAGGGGGCATCTTATCCAGGCAGAAAAAGCCCTTACTAACATCTTCAACTCCAGGCGCATCAACGCAATGGCAGCTCCATTTATAATAGGGCTTTTGCCCTCGGCAGGAGCGGTGCTGATAGCATCACCCATAGTGGACAAGGCAGCAGGGGAAGACCTTACACAGGAGGAGAAGACCTTTGTAACATCCTTTTACAGACATATTTCAGAGGCATTCCTGCCCACCTATGCATCAATAATACTTGCTGTAAACCTAAGCGGAATCCAGATGACCAGCTTTATTCTGGGGATGCTTCCAATGATAACTGCACTGTTCTACCTGGGATATATTTTCTATGTAAGGAAGATCCCCAAGGTAGAAGAAAGTTTGGTGGGAATTGACAAGAACTACGAGGTGAAAAGGCTATTTGAGGCATTGTGGACCATAATGCTTGCCATAACAATTATACTCGTCCTTGGGGTACCGGTTCACTTAAGTGTTATACCGGTAATAATACTGTCCTACTTTATAAATAAATTTCGCTATAAAGAAATCAGACCCATGTTCTATACAGCTTTTGAGAAGAAGCTTATATTTACAACTGTCGTAATAATGGTGTTTAAGGAGCTTCTTACAGTAACAGGGGTAATAGAAAGACTTCCCGATTACTTCTCTGCCCTTGCAGTCCCACCTGTGGTAATATTCGGACTGATATTCTTCTTCGGAACCCTGGTTGCAGGATCAAAGGCCATGATAGCACTTGCATTGCCGATTGCCTTTGCAACAATCCCTGGAGGAGGATTGAGCCTCTTGGTATTTCTGATGTCAATCAACTACATTGCCATGCAGGTATCACCGACACACATATGCCTTGCCATAATTACAGAAGAGCACGGGACATCATTCCTTTCCCTTGTACGGAAGACCATGCCAGTGCTCGTATCATTTGTGGTAATAGCCTCAGCCTACAGCTATCTGTTGTACAACATGCTATAAGACGGGGG
>JBNJCX010000080.1:0-5443 GCA_051744365.1 Bacillota bacterium | reverse complement strand
TCGGGGTCAACCTTGACTTCCTTGGCGTGAACCTTCAGAATTGCCTCTCTGCCGCTTAGGTCCGGCAACTCCACCGGAACCCTTCTGTCGAACCTTCCAGGCCTTAAGAGAGCCTTGTCGAGGGACTCAGGTCTGTTTGTGGCAGCAAGTATAACCACTCCCTCCTTGCCGTCAAATCCGTCCATCTCCGTCAGGAGCTGATTCAGGGTCTGCTCCCTTTCATCGTTACCACCCAGTCCTCCGCCGTCACGCTTCTTTCCAATGGTGTCGATCTCATCTATAAACACTATACAGGGCGCCTTTTCCTGGGCCTGCTTAAACAGGTCCCTTACCTTGGCTGCTCCCATTCCCACAAACATCTGAACAAACTCAGAGCCGGAGATTGAGAAGAACGGCACCTTGGCCTCTCCTGCTACCGCCCTTGCAAGAAGGGTCTTGCCTGTTCCCGGAGGTCCAACAAGAAGTGCTCCCTTTGGAAGGTTTGCACCGATTTCCTTGTACTTTCCGGGGTTGTGAAGGTAATCAACAATCTCCTCAAGGGCTTCCTTGGCCTCATCCTGACCGGCCACATCCTCAAAGGTCTTTCCGGTCTTGGATTCAACGTAAATCTTTGCATTGCTCTTTCCAAAGGAAAGCACGTCATTGCCTCCACCCATCTTCTTCCGCATTGACCGGGCAAAAAACTGGCCGATTGCAACAAAGATGGCTATTGATATTATCCAGGAAAGTATGGTTCCGAACAGGGATGGGGTTGTATCTGAGATTTCCCTAGAGAATTCAACATCCGCAGCGCTTAGCCTGCCAACAAGCTCAGGGTCATCCATTGTCCCTGTGACATACATGGCCTCAGTTCCCTTTTCCTGGATAAATATATCGTTGTCCTTTATCTCCACTACGGCTATTTCACCGTTATCAAGCATCTCCAGGAACTTTCCGTAGTCGATCTGCTCAACCGAGGACTGCATCATCCTTGGAAACACCACCAAATTGAGTACCATTATTACAATCAATGCAATTAGATAGTAATACAAAATGGGTTTTTTTGGTTTCTTGAAATTATTCATTTTATCACCAATCCCATCTAATAAAAGCTGCCCAGAGGCAGTTCATAAAATTTCTCCATGATGGAGAAAAGACCATGCTAGGCATGGTCAACCTTAAATCCTGTTGCTCCTCTTATGGCCTTGACCAATGGAGGGATGATTACGAGCTGTATGAGTATTCCCGGAAATCCTGTTACAATGGCACCCTTGATAAATGCCCAGGGCTCCATCTGGACTCCGAAGAATGTAGCCATTACAAATACCACTATTGCCGCTGCCACCCTTCCGTCTATCATTCCCGCTATCAGAGGAAAGAATACCTTGTCGGGATACTGACTGGCTAAAAAGCCCGCGGTCAGCCCGTAGATCCCAAGCTCGGCCACCATTATGGGAAGCATGGGAAACATGGGAGGCATTCCCGTCAATACACTGCTTAGAAGGGGAGTGATAACCCCTGCAAAGAAGCCTGCCAATGGTCCCAGAACCAGCCCTGCCATAAGGACCGGTATATGCATGGGAAGAAATATCGGTCCTCCCATATTGAAGCTATGAAACGCTATGGGAAGCACTATTCCCAAAGCTATAAACATTCCTGTCATTACGATTTTTCTTGTGTTCATAATTTTCCTCCCGTATTTAAAATAAAAGGAGACCAGGCTGTCCCGATCTCCTTCACAAATTACTTGAATGTATCAATCAGCTCATCCAGCACGCTCGTATCATAATGCTCGATCATTCCGTTATCAACGGCCGTTGCAATGCTTGGATCTATGGGTACTCTTACAAAATGCTCTATTCCCTGCTCAACTGCAACCTGTTCCACCTTGCTTTCACCGAATACGTTGATCCTTTTTCCACAATCGGGACAGATCAGGTAAGACATGTTCTCAACTATGCCAAGTATGGGGATATTCATCATCTTTGCCATATTGGAAGCCTTGTTGACTATCATGGATACCAGCTCCTGTGGTGATGTCACCACTATGAGCCCATCCACTGGAAGTGACTGGAATACAGTCAAAGGTACATCCCCAGTTCCCGGAGGCATATCCACGAACATATAGTCTATTTCTCCCCACTCCACATCTGACCAGAATTGTTTTACAACACCTGATACTATTGGGCCTCTCCAGATTACCGGGTCTGTCACATTCTCAAGAATAAGGTTGACAGACATAATGCTTATGCCTGTGTCGCTTATCTTTGGCATAAGTGACTTCCCGTTTGAGACTGCCTTGCCGTTGATTCCGAATGCCTTTGGTATTGATGGCCCGGTAATGTCCGCATCCATAATTGCAGTCTTAAATCCCTTGTTTTTCATATTGACCGCCAGCATTGACGTTATCAGGGATTTACCTACTCCACCCTTGCCGCTTACAATACCTATGACCTTCTTGACAGTGCTCTTTTCATTAAGGGCCACATAAAACTCATTCTTTGGCTCTGTTTTGTCATTGCTGTCAACACTGCAGGTGCTACAGCTTGCGTTACTTGTTTCACTCATTTAAAATACGCCTTCTTTCTTTATATTAGTTAATTGTTTATTCAATACCTCTCATCTGTCTGTTTCTGTGCTGTCTCTGATGACGACCTCTTCCGCAATGGAAGTATTCGTGATCGCAATCACCATCACAAAGCGAATATGACCCTCCTTCAATCTTAAGGGTAAGACCGTCAACTACTGCATCGGCGAGCTTTTTTCTTGCAGATATATATATCCTCTGTACTGTAGTCCTGGCAACATCCATTCTTTCGGCACATTCCTCCTGCATAAGTCCTTCTTTGTCTATAAGCCTGATTGCCTCGTATTCCTCAACTGTCATTGCAATCTGACTTCCATCAAAGGGCCTTCTGTTAAGTGGCCCGAATAGGTTCGTCTCAGGAAGACAACATACTCTTCTTGTTTTTATTGGTCTTGCCAATCAAATCACCTCCATACCCTAGTATTATACCACGAATTAATAAAGGTTGCCAATAAAATTAATGAAGCTTCTCATTGGTCTTATTAACATATTTTCATCATAATTGACCAATCAATAACATAGAAAAGCTCCCACTTAATCTGGGAGCTTCCTTTTTTAAAGACCTAACAGCTTGTCTATTCCTGACTTGTCAAAACCTACGATTATATGTCCGTTGATATCAAGAACCGGTACACCTCTTTGTCCTGATTTCTGGACCATCTCCACTGCCTTATCATGGTTTATGGACACATCATAGTCAGTGAAAGCAACATTCTTGGAGTTTAGGTAATCCTTTACCTTAGTACACCATGGTCAAGACGGGGTTGAATAAATTAATACGCTCATTAAATTACCTCCTTAGTTTTTTCTGCTTTGTATTATTACATATACCATGAATAGCTGTTCTTAATCATTTGTTTTTTTATTCTCTGCCAGATTCTCCATCCAGCCACTCTCTGTCAGGGCTCCACTTAAGAATCATTTCCATAGTTATACCCATGATAAATATAACGGCAAACGTCAGTACAAACCTTGCAAATGCGAAGCCGTAGCCCATGAATTTAATCTCTACCATTATCTGGGTTATCTTAAGGGCTGCCCAGGATCCAAGGAATATTACCATATTTGTAACGCTGGCTCCCTTTCTCATTAGAGACCCCGCCATGGGAAATGCGACATAGAGTGGTCCCGTTGGCAATGTACCGAGAATAAAAGCAAATGCCGTACCTCTGATCCCCGATTTATCTCCAAGCCAGCTTTGAATCTTCTCCTTTGGTATCCACACCTCAATCAGACCCATAAGAAGAAACACCGGTGGCATAATGATTGCAATTTCCTTTAAGAAGTCCAGGGCAAATTCTCCGGACCCCTGTCCCATCTCGGGACTCCATGCCCATAACAGGACATATGCCATCGAAATCAATATTACAAGCTTAAATCTCTTTAGCAGTTTCATCCAAGAATCACCCCCATTATTATTGCTATGACAAATGCTGCTATAAGCCCAAAACCATTTCTTATAACTGCAAACTTCTTCCCAAGGGCCTTTACTTCAAGGGGCATTGTAACAAACCCAACCATTACAAGGGAGGTTATAAATGCAGCTGCCGTAGTTACAGTTGCACCGTTTTCAATAAGGGTTCCCGCCAATGGAAATGATATAAGCGAGGGTATAATTGTCACTGCTCCAATCAGTCCTGCAAGGAGGGTCGCAGTAAAGCCTGCCTCCTCACCCACAAGTCTTGCTATGGTTTCAGGGGTGAATATTCCAAGAATAAGCCCGATTATCCCAACAATCGCGAGGATGTTGGGAGCATTCTTCATTAAGGCTCTCAATGCAACCTTAAATGCTTTTCTGGTCTTTTTCCTGTCCTTAAACAGTGAAGCTGCCAAGGCCACTGCCAGTATTGAATAAATTGTAATAACTGCGCTCATTCTACTCCCTCCCTTCCCTGTGGTTGTTGAATCTGCTGTAATGATCAAGAAGACCCTCTATTCTCGCTATTCTTTCCCTTAAATGATCGGCTCTGGAGTCGATGCTCTCCAGCCCCATCCCGGTCAATGTATACACCCGCTTTGCAGGACCATGGTCTCCTTCCTCCCAGGTTGATTCTATATATCCTTCCTTCTCCATTTTTCTAAGGTTTCTGTAAAGGGTGCTTACATTCACCTCATCCTCCTGGAATCCGAAGTCTCTTAGTTTTTCTCCAAGCCAGTATCCATGGCCTGAGCCCTCCATAAGTATGAAAAGCAGGGTTGTCTGTAGAAGCTTTTCCGGTTTCTTTCCATTTGGAAAGCAATCGTCCCTCATAAGTATCCTCCTCTTGTATATGCATCATGCATATAGTTGCTGTGTATATAGTACAATAAAAAAAATGCCCTGTCAACAGGAAAGCAAGGATCCAAAATACTGATCCTTGCCCTCCGTACTGATTATTCAATTTCTATCTTGTTCTTTTCCCTAACAGACTTTTCAACCTTTGGTACTGTTATTTCAAGAACTCCATCATCCAGCTTGGCCTTGATGTTCTCAGGATCTGCATCAGCCAGATATACACTTCTGCTCATTGAGCAATATCTTCTTTCCTTGTGGATGTAGTTCTTTTTCTCCTCATCCACCTTTTCTTCTCTCTGGATACCGATTACGAGTTGTCCGTCGCGGATTTCAAGGTTTATTTCCTCTTTCTTTACTCCTGGCAGCTCTGCTTCTATCAGGTACTCCTTCTCCTTGTCCTGTACGTCAAGCTTGAAGGTGTCCCTTGCCAGACTTCTTTGTGGCAATAGGAAATCGTCACTAAAAAAGTCATCAAGCATGCCATAGAAGTCCCCCAAACCGGTTCCTGTCATTTTGTTACGTCTGTTGAAAGGTACCAATCCAGCCATGATCAACAACTCCTTTTATATATATTTTTTGTATTAGCACTCTCCTAAGGAGAG
>JBNJCX010000079.1:0-5631 GCA_051744365.1 Bacillota bacterium | reverse complement strand
TGAATATGGTATTATATTAAGTGAAAAACAATTCAAAGGGTGATTCGATGGGTATCAGGACCGGTGTGGACATTGTATCAAATGAAAGAATAAGAAAGCTTGTGGATAACAAACGGGACAGCTTCTACAGAAGGATTTTTTCCGATTCTGAAATAAGGTATATTGAATCAAAAAATCATTCCATCGGGACGGTAGCTGGAATTTATGCAGCCAAGGAAGCTGCATCAAAGGTTATTGGCACCGGTATCGGTCAGGTGAGCTGGAAGGATATCCAGATTGACCACGAGGATGGAGGCAGACCTTATCTGGCAAAAAATGAAAGAATAGATAGAATTATGGCTATTAAAGGAATAGGCTACATAGATATATCAATATCAAATGAGGAGGAATACAGTATGGCAATTGCAGTTGGGGAAACCACAAAAAAATATGAGGTGCATGAAAATATGACCTTCAGACTGCCTAAGAGACCACTTGAATCTCACAAGGGCAGCTATGGAAGGGTTGGTGTCATAGGAGGAAGCCAGGGGATGCTTGGGGCAGTTTATCTTGCAACCTATGGAGCTTTGAGAAGTGGGGCTGGATTGGTTCATGCAATTCTGGAAAGCGACCTTGCCAGAGACTTTGGCCTTAAGGTGGTCGAGGTAATGGTTAGGGAGGTAAGTGACATATATGCATATAGAAAGGCACAGGATGGTCTTGACTCACTTGTTCTTGGGCCAGGATATGGATACGGTCAAAAGCAGAAGAGCAATATAGAAGATTGCCTGCTTAACTTTGAGAACCCCATAGTCCTTGATGCAGACGGACTGAACAACCTATCAGACAATCCAACCATTATAAGACACAGAATGGGAAAGACAATTGTTACGCCTCATCCCGGAGAAATGGGAAGACTTCTCAAGATGTCCACAGATGAGGTACAGAGTGACCGTGAAGGAGCTGCCAAGAAGTTTGCTCAAACATATGGGGTTGTAACTGTTCTCAAGGGTCACAATACAATTGTGACCGATGGCGTCAGAGTATATATAAACAAATCCGGTAACCCTGGAATGGCAACAGCCGGAAGCGGCGACATCCTTTCAGGCGTTGCAGGTACATTCCTGGCTCAGGTGGAGGATACATTTGAAGCGGCAGTGATGGCAGTCTATGTGCATGGAGTTGCAGGGGATATGGCCAAGGCGGAAAAGGGAGAGTATGGGATGATAGCATCAGATATAGTGGAGAAGCTTCCAATGGCAGTAGACCTTATTGTAGAATAATAGAGGAGTTGCAACATTAACCATAATTAAGCAAGGCTGCAGGAATAGCAAATAGGGGGTTCCAATGGATAAATATTTTGATGTAAGACCCACTCATGTGGAGATAAACCTGGATAACCTTTCATATAACTTCAGGGAGATTCAGAAGATAGTCAAGGAAGGCACATTGATTATGCCTGTTATAAAGGCCAACGGATATGGACACGGATCTGTTGAGCTTGCAAGACTCTACAAGGAGATAGGAGCTAAGAGACTTGCAGTTTCACTGCTGAATGAAGCCATTGAATTAAGAAGAGCAGGTATTGATTTGCCTGTATTGATACTAAACTTTACACCCCAGGAGCATATGAATGAGGTAGCCGCCTACGACCTCACCCAATCGATATACAGATATGATGATGGAAAGGCATTGTCAGATGCTGCTGAGGAAATGGGCAAGACGGCAAAGGTCCATGTAAAAATTGACAGCGGGATGGGAAGACTGGGCTTTCAGCCAACAGAAGAATCCATTGGGGAAATATTGAGGCTAAAGGATCTCCCAAGCATTGAAATTGAGGGTATATTTACCCACTTTGCAAAAGCCGATGAAAAAGACAAGACAGTGACCCGGGAGCAGTACAAGAAATTCACCTGGATTGTTGAAGAGCTTGAAAAGAAGGGATTCAAAGCACCCATCAAGCATGTTTCAAACTCAGCTTCAATAATAGACCTGCCAGAGTATAACCTGGACCTGGTAAGACCGGGAATCATGCTATACGGATACTACCCGTCAGATGAGGTTGATAAGGAAAGAATCACACTTAAACCAGCCATGACACTTAAGGCGGTGGTTTCAAACATAAAGACCGTACCTGAAGGAACGGGCATAAGCTACGGGCATCTGTTCAAGGCACCCAGGGAATCGAGAATTGCAACCGTACCCATTGGTTACGCAGATGGATACACAAGGATGCTCACAGGAAAGGCCGATGTATTTGTAGCAGGGAAAAGAGCGCCCGTCGCAGGGAAGATATGCATGGACCAGCTTATGCTGGATGTAACGGATGTCCAGGGGGTGGAGATTGGTGACTCTGTGGTATTTTTCGGAGAAGGTGTTGAAGGATATCCCCACGTGGACGAGGTGGCGGCGAAGCTGGGAACCATAAATTACGAGGTGATATGCATGATGGGAAGGAGACTCCCGCGAGTCTATAAAAAGGATGGCAAGGTCACAAAGACTGTTGATTATCTTTTGGGTTAGTCAATGAACCATTGACACGGTTTTTAATATAGGGATATAATCAAAGCACACTGATATTTCTCTAAGTATACAGGAAAGGGGGGTTAACCGAATGAGCGGACGAGACGAATGTCTCCCTATGGTTATCGAAGACAATCTGGAACTTTTTGATAAGCTGGTTGCCCTTTGCAACCACACAGGGTTCCACTGCAGGAAATACCGAGAGTTTATGAGAGGGTATCTCGAGGTAAGCCAGTTGAACATAACCCTCGCTGAAATGGGTCTTGAGGAAGACATAAGTGACCTTATGGGATATGAATCTTCACTGGAGTACGAAAAGCTATGATAGTGAAGAGAGGAGATATATATTATGCCGACCTGAGCCCGGTGATAGGTTCTGAGCAGGGTGGTGTCCGGCCGATTCTGGTAATCCAGAATGATGTGGGAAACAAGTACAGTCCCACCATTATAATCGCCGCCATCACCTCTCAGATCAACAAGGCCAGACTTCCGACCCACGTGGAAATAACAGCACAGGATTTCGGTCTTCCGAAGGATTCAGTGGTGCTACTTGAACAAATCAGGACCATTGACAAAAAAAGACTTAGAGAAAAAATCGGTAAATTTGATGAGGATATGATGAGAAAGGTCGATCAGGCACTTAAAACAAGTGTGGGCCTTGGAAATTAAAGGAATCCTCCTACATACTAAACAGTGTTTAAACACTGTAAAGACAATAGCTTAAATCAACCCCTGGATATTCAACCCAGGGGTTGATTTTACATAGGCAGGTTCAGAGAAAATCAGGATTTCTTGAGTGTTTAAAAAAAATACAAATAACTACTCTGAAATCTTGCTATAATAGACTATAACGATAGTGCAATTTATACAAAGAGATTCCAATAAGAGAGGAGATATATTATGATACCAAAAATCAAGACGTTGTCTCGTATTGCTGAAGTGGGTATAGTTGCTGTTGTAAGAGCTGAAACAGGATATATAGCTGATGAAATTGCCCGCGCTTGCATAGAAGGGGGCATTCCCGCCATTGAAATCACATTTACTGTTCCCGAAGCGGACAGGGTAATTGCTGACCTGAGGAAATCAATACCAAAGGAGGAATTGATTATTGGTGCGGGGACTGTGCTGGACAGTCAAACAGCAAGGATAGCAATACTTGCAGGGGCGGAATACATAGTAAGTCCTGCATTTGATCTGGAGACGGCAAAGCTTTGCAATCGATATTGTATTCCATACATGCCTGGATGCATGACCTTAACAGAGATCATAAGAGCCATGGAGTCAGGAGCTGATGTTATCAAGCTATTTCCGGGTAGTGCTTTTGGGCCTGAATTTGTCAAGGCGATAAAGGGTCCGCTTCCTCAGGCTGTTCTTATGCCAACAGGTGGAGTAAGCCTGGATAACGTGGGAGATTGGATTAAAAACGGTTGTATTGCAGTGGGTGTGGGAGGAGAGCTGACTTCAGGCGCAAAGACTGGAGAATACGGAAAGATTACCGATACTGCCAGATTGTTTGTTGAAAAGATTAAGGCTGCCAGAGGTAACTGAGAGGGAAGGGGGATATAAATGAAAAAAGTGGTAACGCTGGGAGAGATTATGCTTCGCTTATCAACACCTGGATACAACAGATTTGTTCAATCTGAGAGCTTTGATGTAAATTATGGTGGGGGAGAGGCAAATGTAAGTGTAGCATTGTCAAATTACGGACTGGATTCTTTTTTTGTAACAAAGCTGCCCCAAAATGAAATAGGGCAAAGCGCTTTGAATTCTCTAAGAAAATATGGTGTCAAAACTGAGTACATAGCAAGAGGGGGAGACAGGCTGGGAATATATTTTCTTGAAAGTGGTGCATCCCAGCGCCCGTCAAAGGTAATATACGACAGAAAGGATTCAGCGATTGCCTGTGCTGATGCTGTAGACTTCAATTGGGAAGAAATCCTCAAGGGCGCTGATTGGTTTCATTTCACAGGGATTACGCCGGCACTGGGCGAAAAAGCAACGGCCATTACCTTGGATGCATGCCGAATTGCCAAGGAGATGGGTATTACGGTATCGGTGGATTTGAACTTCAGGAAAAAGCTTTGGACAACCGAAAAAGCAAGCTGGATTATGTCATCTCTGATGGAGTATGTTGATGTATGCATAGGAAATGAGGAGGATGCTGAAAAAGTATTTGGCATAAAAGCAGGCGGGACTGATGTGGAATCAGGCGAAATCAATCACAGTGCCTATGAGGATGTCGCCATACAGCTGATGGAAAGATTTGATTTTAAATATGTTGCATCTACACTGAGAGAGAGTTATTCCGCATCAGACAACGGATGGTCGGCGATGATTTATGATGGTGAAAAATCATATTTTTCCAAGAAATATGAGGTGCGTATAGTAGACCGGGTAGGTGGAGGAGATTCCTTCGCAAGCGGACTGATTTACAGTCTTGCTTCAGGGAAACCTTTGAAGGATGCCCTAGAGTTTGCAACGGCTGCTTCCGCATTGAAACATACGATTCCCGGAGATTTCAATCTTGTAAGCATTGAAGAGGTTGAAAATCTATTGAAGGGCGGCGGTGCAGGTCGCGTACAGCGGTAAAAGACGATTAATGATGTTCTTTCTACTTGTGCAATGAATCCACATATCTTTTTATACGTCGGAAGGCTTCTTTAAGGTCTTCGTCAGAGCCGGCGAAAACAATTCTGATATAGCCTTCACCCATGTTGCCGAAGGCTGAGCCGGGTACGACCAGTACCTGTTCACGTGTAACCAGCTCCTCGGCAAACTCCTGGGATGTCTTTCCGAGAGCCTTTATATTGACAAATGCATAGAAGGTGCCAGGGGAGCCTTTGTATTCCAACCCATCTATTTCACCGATTTCCTTAATCACGATGCTTCTTTTTCTCGAGTATTCTTCCCGCATATGCACTATATCATCTTCGTTATTCACAATAGCTTCCAATGCAGCATCCTGAACAAATTGAGGCACACAGGATGCAATTCCCTCCTGAAGCTTTGGCATGGATTCAATTATTTTCCTGCTTCCAACAACATAGCCAATTCTCCACCCTGTCATCGCATAGGTTTTGGACAGACTGTTTATTATCATGACATTCTCCCTGATTCTTGGAAACTCTA
>JBNJCX010000078.1:0-5657 GCA_051744365.1 Bacillota bacterium | reverse complement strand
TTCCCATCTACTATTGTCTGATCAACCTTAATATCCTTGATTTCCTTCGTATCAATAGTAAATATATCCCTGTTAAGTACTACCATATCAGCCACATATCCTGGTTTAAGTCTACCCTTGAAGTCTTCCTTGAATTCATTGTAGGCACTCATAAAGGTATATGCATCAATGGCATCCTCCACTGACATATTCTCATTTGGATAATAGCCACCCTCAGGAGTCCCATCAAATCGCATTCTGTTAACTGCAACATAGATATTCTCGAAGGGGTTGCAGTCCTCAACAGGAGAGTCAGTACTTAGGCTTACCGGTGCTCCCATTTGGTAGAGGGTATTGAAGGCGTAGGATGTCTCTGCAAGATCATCACCTACTCTGCAGTTTATTATTGGGATGTCAGATTGAAGGAAGATAGGCTGATACATCACTGCAAGCTTGAGCTCAGCAATCTTTTCCAGCTGTTTTCTCGTGGTAATCTGGTTATGAACTATTCCATGTCTGAGAGTATTCACCCCGTCGTCCAAGATCTTCTCATAGGTATCAATTACACTTTGAATGGCGCCATCACCAATGGCATGAGTGATTACCCTGATATCTTTGTCAGCAGCCAATCTGCAGAGCTTGTAGAGCTGCTCGTCACTTAGGGCTTCAACACCGCGTTCCCCTGGAGCATCGTTATAATCCTTCTGCATAAGTGCAGTCCTTGCTCCCAAAGACCCATCCTTGAACAGCTTCAGGGCTCCCTTGGAGTAGAATTTTTCATCATAGCGACCATTCAGGTGTTCAGTCTTTAGATAATCTCTGAAGTCATCTATTTCCTGGAAGTTGTATTGATGCCCATATCTGAACTTGAGCCTCCCGCTGTCTGCAATTCCTTGTATTGTTTCAAATACCTTCTTGTAATCCTTGTTCATGATATCGCATGATTGAACAGACGTAAGGCCAACACTTATTGCATAATCCATGGCCATAAGGAAGTCTTTTTCAATACCGTCTTTTGTTTTTAAAGGGATTATAGACTGAAGATATCTTACTGCATTCTCATTAAAGACTCCGTTTGGTTCACCATCAGGTCCAAGTTCAATCTTGCCGCCATCAACCTCTGTATCTTTAGTGACTCCAAGAATTTCAAGCGCTTTGCTGTTTCCAACAGTCACATGGATACAGACTCTGTCAAAGACCAGTGGAATATCAGTTGAAATCTTATCAAGATCATGCCTGTTTAAAAGTCTCTTCTCGCCTTTTGCAAAATTATCCTGATTCCAGCCTTTTCCAACAAGAACCTCAACATCTGGATTTTTAGATAAATAATCCTTCCCAATACGGATGACATCATCAATGGATTTTGCATCTGTCAGCATGCAGGAATTCATATTGGAACCAATCATGTTAATATGAAGGTGACTGTCGTTAAGTCCTGGCAAGACTGTTTTCCCTTTAAGGTCGATTACCTCATCGCAGCTGTTTTGAAGAATGTTATCATCTGTTCCAACATTCTTAATAAGGCCATCAGATGTCAGCATTGCCTCTTCAAAATGACCTTTTTTCACATAAATTTTACCGTTTTTATATATTTTATCCATAAGCTACCTCCTGGTTTTGGTGATCTCGCTAAATTTCCCTGTACAAAGCTTCAAACTTGAGAAGCCCTTTATTTAATGATATGATTAAATCATTGAAATTACAATACCGAGGAGGAAAAAATGTTTAAGATAGGAGCGCATTTATCAGTTTCAAAGGGCTTTTATGCAATGGGACTGCAGGCTATCCAAATAGGTGCAAATACATTTCAGTTCTTTACAAGAAACCCCAGGGGAGGCAAGGCAAAAGAAATGGACCTGGAGGATGCAGAAAGCCTGATGAAGCTGTTGAAGGAAAAAAACTTTGCAAAGATACTTGCCCATGCTCCCTATACCATGAACCCAGCCTCAGCAACAAAGAAGACAAGGGAGTTTGCCCTAATGATAATGAAGGATGATCTGGATAGGATGGAAAAATTACCAGGAAATCTTTATAATTTTCATCCAGGAAGTCATGTGAAACAGGGAATAGACAAGGGAATTGAGTTGGTAATTGATGCATTAAACCAGGTATTAACTCCCGATATGAAAACAACTGTACTTTTGGAGACCATGTCCGGAAAAGGGACTGAAATCGGCAGTAGATTCGAAGAGCTAAGAAGGATAATAGATGGCGTTGAGCACAATCATCTTTTAGGAATCTGTCTCGATTCCTGCCATATCCATGATGCTGGTTACGATATTGCAAATGACCTGGACGGAGTGTTGGAGGAATTTGACAAAATCATTGGGTTGGACAGACTCTTTGCAATACATCTCAATGACAGCAAGAATCCATTGCAAAGCCACAGGGACAGACATGAAAAGATTGGAGAGGGAACCCTTGGACTAAGAACTTTTGAGAGGATCATAAATCATCCAAAGCTTAGGGATTTGCCATTCTATCTGGAAACCCCAAATGGGATTGAGGGCTATGCTAAGGAAATCGAATTATTGAAAAGACTATATAAATAATGCCTGGGCATAAGCCCAGGCATTTGTCAATCAATGTTAAAGTAGTTGTATTTGTCATCAAGAGGCCTTATGGATTTGATTATAGCGCTCCCAAGACATACTTCATCCCGGTAGAATACGGCAACCTGACCGGGAGTCGCTGCCTTTACGGGATCGTCATATACCACATGGAGGGTACCGTCTTCATTTTTACGGACCGTGACGGGGATATCCTTCTGTCTGTATCTGAACTTTGCAGTGCATTTCAATGGAAACTCAGGTTCTCTCTCAACAATCCATGAGGGGTCCTCCCCAACAAGTGATGTTGAAAAAAGTGCGGGATGCTCTGAGCCCTGTGCAACATAAAGAATGTTGTTCTTGAGACTCTTTCCCACAACAAACCATGGTTCACCGGTACCCACACCACCAATACCGATTCCTTTTCTCTGACCCAGGGTATAATGAATAAGCCCCGTGTGTTCACCTATTACATCTTCATCCACATCAATAATATCTCCTGGCTTTGACAAGAGATACCTGTCGAGGAACTCATCAAAATCTCTTTCGCCGATAAAGCAGATTCCTGTGGAATCCTTCTTGGATGCAGTGTAGAGGTTATACTCCTGTGCTATTTCCCTTACCTGTGATTTTTCAAGATGTCCTATGGGAAACAAGGTCCTGGAGAGAGCCTTTTGACCAATCCTGGAGAGGAAGTAGCTCTGGTCCTTGTTGTTGTCCTTGCCTCTCAACAGAAGGTACTCACCGTGTCTTTCCTCAACCTGGGCATAGTGACCCATGGCAATATAATCTGCATCCAGCTTCATCGCATAGTCGAGAAAAGCATTAAACTTTATCTCCTGATTACACATTACATCGGGATTGGGCGTTCTACCCTTTTTGTATTCATCGAGAAAGTAGCTGAAAACCCTGTCCCAGTATTCCTTCTCAAAGTTTATGGTATAGCAAGGGAAGCCAAGCTCTGCAGCAACTCTCTTTGCATCCTCAGAATCCTGTGCTGAGGTGCAGATTCCATCCTCATCCTTTTCATCCCAGTTTTTCATAAACAGACCGATCACCTGGTAGCCTGCCTTCTTAAGTAGAACTGCGGAAACCGACGAATCGACGCCTCCGCTCATCCCAAGTATTACTTTTTTAGTCATATATATCAATTCCTTTCAGTTGCATAGAAAAGTCACTTCAATGTACTCTTATGAAGTGACTGTGATGGTGGAGATAAGGGGATTCGAACCCCTGGCCTTCTGAATGCCATTCAGACGCGCTCCCAACTGCGCCATACCCCCAGATACAATATATGATAGCATCTGACAATAATTTTGGCAAGGATTTTCACTCCTGCAAATATATAGTTGCCTGCAAGTGAGTAAAGTGTTAAATTGGAATCAGGATAGGAGGGAATAACATGCATTTCAAGAAGCTTATGGCACCTGTTATCGTAACGGCTTTGCTTTTATTGTATTATGGATTTATATTGTTTAATTTGGTGAGAATTCCCAATATCATGGGTATAGGAATTCTGTGGATAGTAATTCCCCTTGGATTTATGGGAGTGAGTATCTATGTTCTTGTTGAAAGAATAAAAGAGATAAGGAGTGGTGATGAGGATGATCTTGGTAAATACTGATTATATCAGCGGAAAAACTCTAGAGACACTGGGCCTTGTAAAGGGATCCACAATTCAGAGCAGAAATGTTGGAAGAGATATTACCCAGGGCTTTAAAACCCTTGTAGGAGGGGAACTGAAGGCATACAATGAAATGATGAACAATGCCAGGGCACTTGCTACAAAGAGAATGGCCCTTGAGGCTGAAGAGCTTGGAGCTGATGGAATAATCAACATACGATATGCATCAGCAGCGGTGATGCAGGGAGCAGCAGAGGTTATGGTTTATGGAACTGCTGTCAAATTCATTTAAGAACAATGCCAGATTGACATGACAGTGGATTATTGAACAGAACGGAGTGATCAGATGAGAATTGCCATGCCGGGCAAAAAAAAGCTGTTTGACATAGGTATGATTTTACTGGCCATAGTGATTGTGGCGATTATCTACAAGCCTTTGGGTAAAGTAATCAATCCATTTATATATGCACTTGTACTCGCTTATCTTTTGAATCCCATTGTGAAGCTCCTTGAAAAGAGAAAGATAAAGAGGATATGGGCAATACTAATTGTGTTTTTAGTCCTGTTTGCTATCATAGGCATAGCATTTGCGACCTTGATACCAAGTCTTAAAGGAGATTTAAGCGGATTTATTGATGATATTCCCAATATTGTAAGTTTTCTTGAAAAGCGTATAAGTGAGTTCCAGGCTGGGAAAATAACCTTTATCCCCCAGGAAATACAGGAATTTCTAAATGTTGAGGAGCAGATGGACAAAGCGGGGGAGTATTTAAAAAAAGCCTTCAAGGGAATATTCAATGCTCTTGTCAGCTCAACTGGGACTCTTTTGGATATAATAATCACACCTATTATAACCTTCTATTATCTGAAAGATAAGGATAAAATATTGAAGGCTTTTACAAGCGATATCCCCGAATCCGCCATTTCAAAATTAAAGGAGCTGGGTAGTGACGTGGACAAGGTTCTGGGAGGATTTGTAAAAGGTCAGCTCACAATAGCTGCATTCGTAGGAATTCTGACCGGTGTGGGATGCTGGCTTATTGGGGTGCCATATGCACTCACAATCGGATTGGTTGCGGGAATAACCAATATTATTCCATACTTCGGACCGTGGCTGGGCGGAATACTTCCGGTCGTCCTTGGATTTATGGAAAAGCCGCTAATGGCCCTATGGGTTGTCATCCTTATTATTGTAATTCAGCAGATAGAAGCAACTTTCCTATCTCCGCAGATTATGTCCCATTCAGTGGGGCTTCATCCACTTTTGGTTATGTTCTCAGTACTGTTCTTCGGCAGCATGTTCGGGATACTCGGGATGATCATAGGAGTTCCACTTATGGGAATACTTAAGATTCTACTGGGTTATTTAAAGGAGCTAAGAGCGAAAATAAGGACTGAATAATACAAAAAAATTCATAAACAGCAACAATTATCGTTGCCTTTGACATCTTTTCAGGATATAATATTTCTCGTGTGTTATGACACAAAAATAACAATATTTTGGA
>JBNJCX010000077.1:0-5774 GCA_051744365.1 Bacillota bacterium | reverse complement strand
TGTTTGCCAGTTTTCCACCAAAATGCTATATTTGTATGAGGAGCGTGATAATATGACGGAAAATAGATTTTTACCATATATGACTGCATTGGGATATTCGATGATATTTGGAATGTCCTTTATGTTCACAAAAATTGGATTGGGCTATATGAGCACTCTGCAGCTTATTGCCTATAGGTTTATGGTTGCAGCCTTGACTATGCAGCTTTTAAAGGCTTTAAAGCTTATAAAGCTGGAATTCAAAGGAAAGGACCTTAAACTGGTCATTATGACGGCAATCTTCCAACCAGTTCTCTACTTCTTTTTTGAGGTAGAGGGGGTAAATCTAACATCTTCATCCCAGGCGGGACTTATGGTATCCCTTGTGCCTGTTTTTACAGCAATAGGGGCCAGAATTTTCCTTAAGGAAAGACTAAAACCTATCCAGATTTTTTTTATTGCCCTTTCTGTGGGAGGCGTAATTGTAATAAATGCACTTAATGATTCACAAGGGCTGTCAGGGAATACACTTGGACTTGCATTCCTGACCATGTCTGTTATTGCAGGTACCCTATACAGCCTAAGTTCAAAGCGTGCATCAAGGGAATTCAAACCTGTTGAGATAACCTATACAATGATGATGATAGGAGCCATAGTATTTAATGGAACCTTGCTTGCAAGGAGTGCATTTGAAGGAACCCTGGCAGTCTACTTTCAGCCACTGACTAACCCGGAGGTATTTGCACCTATTCTTTATCTGGGTTTACTGTCATCCGTGGTTGCATTTTTCTTCTTGAACTTTACAATATCCAGGATTCCCGTGTCCCAGTCGGCAATATTCGGGAACCTGGTAACTGTATTTGCAATTCTGGCTGGTGTGTTTATCCTAAATGAGCCCTTCGGAACAAAGGATGTTGTCGGTGCTGCAATGATTGTTACAGGCGTATGGGGTACACTCTACTTCGGTCAAAAAAGAAAAAGGACATAGTTTGCAAGAGTTATCCCCTATACTTGGAGACAAGGTAAAGGATGGTGAAGATTTCATGGATAACGCTCATATTTTGGTTGTGGATGACGTCAAACCTGAGGGGTAGCTTCAATAAGACTTTTTATTTTTTCTTTGCCCACTTCAAGCTGCCACTTTTCTACGTACTCATCCTCCGAATGGGCTTGTTTTATGCTTCCCGCTCCAAAAACTATTGAATTTATTCCCACTTCTTGAAATAGGCTCGCTTCTGTCCAAAAATCCACTTCATGGAATTCACCATCAAACAAGGGATTTTCGTTTATCAACGGAGGACCATTAAATCTATTCTCTATTGTCGTTTCCTTGCAATTGCGTTTCATTGTTTCCACAACATCCTTCAGCTTATCAAATGTCCTTATGGAAGCTCTATATGTGCACCTTTGAGATACTACATTTCCTGCAGTCCCACCTTCAATGATGCCAACATTGAAACCTAATTCATCCAGTCTGATTATATTGTGTGCAGCCTTTATTATCGCACCTTTTGATTTCATGGATGAATGGGCTGAATCTGCGAAGTTCTCCAGTGTAAAAGAGTAATACCCTTTATGCTTGGAAACATATTTAAGCTCTGTAGGCTCACATACTATTGCTCGTTTGATATTCTTCTTAAAATCAGATTCCAGGAAGTATTTCACCCCTGTTTTAATTCCTGACTCTTCATCGATTGAAAACAAGATCATTAAATTTTTGGGGTCAGCTTCCTCCAGAGCTTTAAGCACCATATAGATATTGCCTTTTGTGTCACATGCACCAAGGCCGAAGATTTTGCCTTCTTTTTCACTCAAGCTTAAAGGGTCCAATGTCCATGCATTTGAAGGTTTTACTGTATCCATATGACAGTTTATCAAAAGCTCAGGATTCCCAAAGATCGCTATTACATTGGCCTTGTTTTCACTGATATGTTGAATGTGAATTTCACAATTAGTCTTTGATTTCAAATATTCGACCAGACACTTTATCATTTCAGTGTAATAACCCTCATATGTGTTGATCTTAATTAAATCATCCAATAATTTCATTCAGCCACCTTGCTTTCCATGATTAGACTTCCTGTTCGCTGGAAATTTCAGATATCAAAAAGTATGACATGTTCTTATCTTGATATTTACCTTTAATTATATATTTTTTACCATTCTTGATCTCTTCGTTGACGATTCTGTAAACCTTTGAATTGTTTTGCTGAACCCAGAAGCAGTCTCCTACCCCCTCCAAGTCATCCTTTGCAATCGGATACTCAGCAAGCTCAAATTTTTCCATGGAATTTCCCAGAACCGTTTTAAATGGATTATCCTTAGGTATCTTGGTCTTTATCAGCATACTGTTTTTACGGGTGTGCACAAATCCATATGATAGGATATTCAATGGATAAATATTCTTCATATATATATTAGAACTTGGATTGTCAGTCTGTATTATAAATGTGAGGTAATCCTTGTCCTGAACCAGATGCAGAGCCAGTGCAAAGGTAAGTGACCCAAGTCCTTCTCCCTCATGCTTTGGATCGACCAGCAGGGTCCACTCATGAGCAATTTTTGGATCAGAAATGTTTCCAACCACACAAAGCTTGGCTGCAGGTATGCCATCAATTAAAAAGCCTGCCGTCAAACCTGCTCCAATGGTTCCAAAGTTTGCAAATGTCCAATCTGGTGCTGCCATTCCCGCTCCATATGCTTTTTCATTTAATTGGACAATCTCATAGGTAAAATCGTATCCTTCAGTGGTCGCTGGATCAATAAATACAGTATTAAAAGGGAAACCTTCCATAAGGGCTTTGTATTTATCCCAGTGTAATCTATTGACAACTATAAACACCTCTAAATTCAAGCTCTCATATTTCTTTAATAATTCTTTCATTTCTATTCCTCCCATTCTAAATTTGATAGTCTTTGCTGCATGGAGTACAATTTTATAAAGCCATTGGCTTCGGTTCCAGTCCATTTTGATTGCTGTGCGTACATTGCTATTTTTTCATTAACCAAAGAGTTAGGCGAACTTATCTCCACTACCTGGATGCTGTTTGGTTCCACCTTTATTTTGACAATTCCACTCACTCGCTCTTGCACTGAATCTGTATATGCCTCGATGTTTTTAACCAAAGGCTCATAATACAGTCCACCATATACCAGGTCTGACCAATCGGTAGCAGCATGTTTATTGAACATTATTTGTCTTTTAGTCAAAACCAACTGCTCCAGTTTTTTGTGAGCTTCAATTAATGCCAACAATGCGGGAGACTCAAACATTATTCTCCCTTTTATGCCAATTATGCAGTCTCCAACATATATTCTGCTGCCATATCCGTATGATCCCAAAGTAGCATTAAGCTTTGAAATAAGCTCCACTCCCTTAATCTCCTGATCATTTAGCTTGGTTGGAAGCCCCTTTTCAAATTCAATCTTTAAATACTCCTGGGTTTTTGATTCATCTCTTTTAGTTAGAGTATACGCAAAGCTATCTGGCTCCTTATTTTGATCGATTTCTGTTCCTGATACAGTTATACCAAATATATTTTCATTAATGGAGTACTTCTTAACATCCTTATCAACTTCAAATCCTCTTTCCTCAAGATACTCAATCTCTTTAGCCCTTGTAATATTCAATTCTTTTATTGGTGCAATTATATTCGCATTTGGATTCAGGGTAAGCAATGATGCTTCAAATCTAACCTGATCGTTGCCAACCGCTGTTGACCCATGAGCAACTGAATCCGTCTCTTCTTCCTTTGATATCTTAAGGATTTCTTCTGCAATAATGTATCTATCAGCACACATTAATGGATACTCATCTTCATACAGACCATTTAGTTTAATCAAATACTGTATGATGTTTTCATAAATGACTTCTGTGGCATCCACTGTGTAGTGTTTTATACTTCCCAGTTTTTTTGACTTTTCTTCAATTTCCTTTAGCTTGGTATCATTAAATCCTCCAGTATTTACAACAGCTGTAATTACATCATAGCCTTGTTCCTTTAGATACAGGACACAAAACGAGGTGTCCAATCCTCCTGAAAAAGCCAACACTGCTTTTTTCATACTTTTACATCTCCCATCTCTTCGTTTAAGAATTTTTTGCCTCGTTCAACTGATTTCAGGACTGCCTCTTTAGCAGGACCTCCGATAAGATTTCTTGTATTTACACATGTCTCAATTGAAATTTCCCTGTAAATATCTTTTTCTATAAGATCACTAAATCTTTTGAAGCTCTCAAGTGTAATCTCTGATAGCTTCTTGTTTTGTTTTATTGCGTAGTTTACAATCTGACCAGATATCTCATGGGATTCCCTAAAAGGCACTCCTTTCCTGACCAAATAATCCGCTAGATCAGTCGCATTGGTATAGCCATCTTCTGAAGCTTGGTACATTCTGTCCTTATTAAACTTTATAGTTTTTATCATTCCTGTAAATATATCTACACATGCTTTTACAGTGTCTACTGCATCGAAAACTGCCTCTTTGTCCTCCTGCATATCTTTGTTGTATGCTAGGGGCAGTGATTTCATCATAGTCAATAAAGTTATATTTGACCCATACACCCTGCCTGTTTTACCTCTTATAAGTTCTGCCACATCTGGATTTTTCTTTTGTGGCATTATGCTGCTGCCTGTACTGAATCCCTCATCAACATCAACATATCCAAATTCTTCAGTTGCCCAAAGTATTATCTCTTCGCAAAACCTGCTAAGGTGCATCATTATTATTGACAGATCTGAGGTAAGCTCTATTGCAAAGTCCCTATCGCTAACGCCATCCAAGCTGTTGTATGTGATATCATTAAATCCAAGTAATTCGCAAGTGTATTCTCTATCCAGATCAAATGTTGTTCCCGCCAATGCACCTGAACCTAAAGGCATAATCATGATCCTTTTCTTTGCATCAAGGAGCCTTTCCATATCACGCCTAAACATTTCAAAGTAAGCCATCAGGTAGTGTCCCAAGGTCAAAGGCTGTGCCTTTTGCATATGAGTATATCCTGACAGGATTGTGTCCAAATTAGCTTCAGCAATGGATAATAAAGCCTCTTCCAATCCTTTTAACAGAGCTACAAGAAGGTCCACTTCCTTTCCCAAATACATCCTGAAGTCAGTTGCAACCTGGTCATTTCTGCTTCTTCCAGTATGAATCTTCTTCCCCAAATCACCAATTCTTTCAGTTAATGTTGCTTCCATAAAGGTATGAATATCTTCATGCTCCATTCCAATTTGCAGTTTTTCATTTTCAATATCGTGGAGTATTTCATTCAAAGCCTTTTCTACCTTTATAGCCTCTTCATCCGTAAGTACTCCACACCTGTTTAAAGTCTTTGCATGGGCAATACTTCCCAGTATATCCTCTCTATATAATCGCCTATCAACGAGAATTGAGGATTGAAAATCAAAGGCTGCTTTTTCAGTTTGATTTTCAAATCGTCCACCCCATAGTTTCACTTACATCACCTCTTTTTCTATATTTGTACATAAAAAAATCCCGCTCTCTTTGCATAAAGAGACGGGGTTGCCGTGGTACCACTCAAATTGACATAAAACATGTCCACTCAAAACTTTATCGCAAGTTATACGTTCCTCCTACTACTAATTCAAAGGAATTCTCCTTGGCCCTTTTCCTATCAGGTTTGAATATCAGGCTTCCACCGTCCCCAACTCGCTATTTCAAAGTATCCAATAGTACTTCTCCAACTCATCGACTTAAAGTATTAATATATTGAGGTTAATTATATCAAAATGACTTTCAATGTCAAGTGTGAATTTTATAATTTGTGTTTATCT
>JBNJCX010000076.1:0-6027 GCA_051744365.1 Bacillota bacterium | reverse complement strand
GTACAGCATGGATGAGATGTTTGGGGTAGGAAGGTTTAACAGCCTTGTGGAATTCATAGGATCATCAACAGAAAAGGATCTTAAGAAGGTTGAGAATTCATTGAAGGAGAAGGCGCTTAAGGGTAAGGCCCTTGAGGATGTTGTCCTCGTTTCACCCATCCCAAGGCCTATCCACGATATCATCTGTTTGGGGATAAACTATGCTGACCATCTGGAGGAGTCCAAGGGAGCAATAAAGGACATAAACCTGGAGAATGTCACAAAGCCGGTTTATTTCTCAAAAAGAGCAGCCAGGATAATGGGTCCGGATGATGATATCGAGGCAGCTCTGGAGCTTGATAAGGACCTTGACTACGAGGTCGAGCTTGCTGTAATTATTGGGAAAGAGGGTAAGGATATTCCAAAGGAGAAGGTTGAGGATTATATTTTCGGTTATTCCATATTCAACGACCTGTCATCAAGAACACTTCAAATGGAGCATACACAGTGGTACAAGGGTAAAAGTCTTGATGGATATTCTGTTATGGGTCCCGTGATACTTCACAGGTCACAGCTTCAACTACCATTTGAAGTTGATGTGGTATCCAGAGTCAACGGGGAAAAAAGACAAAGCTCCAACACCAAAATGCTTATTCACGATATAGCAACATTGATTTCAGACTTTTCAAGGGGTATAACTCTCGAACCTGGGGATATAATTGCAACGGGAACTCCTGCGGGCGTGGGAATGGGTCTAAAGCCTCCAAGATACATGAAAAGAGGAGACATTGTTGAGTGTGAAATCCCAGAAATCGGAGTTTTAAGAAACAAAATAGTTTAGCAGCACTGGAGGGATTCGATGGATCTGAGAATTGCAGGAGAAATACTTGAAGGGCTCCTACCTCTTTCTTTGATAGCTGGTAAAGAAGGAGATATACAATGGAAAAGCACCTCTCTTGAGGGGCTTATTTCCATTGGGGAAGCAGAGAATCTGAATATAAAGGATATTACAGGATTGGATATTGGAAAGCTTAGAAAAGAAAAGGAAACCAGGATAAAAATTGGAGATAGGGATTATTATGCAAGGATTATCCCTGTGGATTCCCTTTCGGTCGTTATTATGGAATTCAGAGAACCGGGAGACTACAATGATCCAAGGGTAAGAGCCGACAGTCTGATGCAGGTAATTGAGAATCTATATGACGGAGTTCTCTTAAGTGATAAAAACGGCCGTGTCATGGTTTATAACAACGCCATGGAGGAGCTTGAAAAGAGAAGGGCAGAGGATATGCTTGGAAAGTACATCTGGGATGCCTATGGCTACAGCGACAGGAAAAAATCAGAGCATATGAAGGTCTTTGAAAGCGGAGAGGCCATTGTGAACAAATACGATGCCCATGCATACAACAAGGGAAAGCCCGTGTACAAGTCATACTCCACAATTCCCATCAAGGATGGAGAATCGACAATTGGGGTTTTTTCAATCAGCAAGGATGAATCAAAGCTGCAGAGCCTTCTTACTGAAATCATGGAGCTAAAAAAGGAGTCTTATGGCCTGGAGGACAGGGAAGGAGCGCTTCTAAACGGTACAAGATTTACCTTCTCTGATATAATCGGGTCAAGTGATTCCATAAAGAAGGTAATAAGGGAGGCACAGGCCATTGCCTGGCTGGACAATAGCATACTCCTGGTGGGAGATACCGGAACAGGCAAGGAGGTATTTGCCCAGAGCATTCATAACTTCAGCAAGAGGAAGGCACATCCCTTTATAGGGATAAACTGTTCTGCCATACCTGAGAATCTCCTTGAAAGCATCCTGTTCGGAGCAGTAAAGGGAGCCTATACAGGTGCCTTGGATTCTCCAGGATTATTTGAGGAGGCAGGAGAGGGGACACTGTTCCTGGATGAGATAGACTCGATGCCCATTAATATGCAGACAAAGCTTCTTAGGGTGCTTCAGGAGAGGAACACCAGAAGGGTGGGAGGAAAGGATACCTATCCCATAAAATGCCGTGTTATAAGTGCCATGAACACTGATCCCTACAAGCTGATCGACAGGGGCAAGCTGAGACTGGACCTGTTTTACAGGATTGCAGGATATAATCTCTATATTCCGACATTAAAAGACAGGGAGGAGGATATATTCCATATCAGTCACCATTACATCAAGCGGTACAATCTGGTTATGGAGAAAGCTATTTCTGGAATCGGCCAGGATCTTAAGAATATGATGAAAAGCTACCCATGGCCGGGCAATATAAGGGAGCTTGAGCATTTTATTGAAAACACCATGGTAAGGTCAGGAGATGATGAAAAGCTTTTGAAACTCCAAAATATCCCGGACTATATCCTGGAGGCCATGAAGTGGAGTGATATAAGGGACAGCGATTTGGATGAAGGAGTTGAAAATCTTCAGGACAGCCTTGATGGACTTGAAAAGAGACTCGTGAAGCAATCCCTGGAAAAGAATTTGTGGAATGTCACAAGAACAGCCAGAGCCCTCCGAATAACTAGACAAAGCCTTGTTTATCGAATGAGAAAGCACAATATCCAGAGAGAACGCGAAAAGTAGTGTTGCAAAATAAAGCAAAGTGTTTGAAAATAAATAACCAAAAAACGGTACAGAGAGGCAATGGTGTTGCAAAATAAAACACTCTTGCCTTTTTGTATTATCAATCACCAAGGGGAAAGGCTATTTTAAGGGATTCAAGTGCTATAATATCTTGGCATGGTTATTGCAATAATATAAACGCATAAGTACAGAAAGCAGTATCGAAAGGAGGAATAGCATGAAGGCATCATTGGTTATAAAAAACATTAAGACCCTTGTGACCGTAAGGGGGGGACACAAGCCCAGAAGCGGAATGGACCAGGGCCGGGCAGGAATAATAGAGGACGGCATTGTCGCAGTTAAGGATGGGAAAATCATATATGTCGGCGAAGGAAATCTTCCGGAGGGAATTGAAATAAGTGAGGAGACCGTCCTTATCGACGGAACCGGCAAGACGGTGACGCCAGGACTGATTGACAGCCACACCCATCTCGTTCACGGTGGAAGCAGGGAAAATGAGCTGGCTATGAAGCTTGAAGGAAAGGGATATCTGGAAATACTCGCAGCGGGAGGAGGAATCCACTCCACAGCAAAAGCGACAGAGGAGGCTACACCAAAAGAGCTGTATGACAAGGCCTGGAAAAGCCTTCAAACAATGCTTGGCTTTGGAGTTACAACTGTGGAAGCGAAGTCAGGTTATGGGATCGGCAGTTTCAAAACAGAGCTAAAGCAGATAGAGGTTGCAAATAAGCTTAATGAGGATCATCCTGTGGATATTCTTACAACCTTTATGGGAGCCCATGCAGTCCCTGCAGAGTACAAGGATGATTCTGACAAGTTTGTGGATAAGCTGGTCCATGAAATGATTCCTTATATTGCAAAGAACAAGCTGACAAAGTTCTGCGACGTATTCTGCGAAGAGGGAGTATTTTCAGTGGATCAGTCAAGAAGGATCATTCTTGCAGCAAAGGAGCAGGGACTTATTACCAAGATCCATGCAGATGAGATCGTCTCACTTGGTGGAGCGGAGCTGGCTGCCCAGACAGGCTGCATATCAGCTGAGCATCTTATAGGTGCCAGCGACCAGGGAATAGAGGATATGGCAGAGGCCGGAGTAATCGCAGTGCTTCTTCCAGGAACAAGCTTCAACCTCCAGAAGAATGGTGCAAGGGCAAGGGATATGATAGAAGCAGGCGTGCCAATTGCGGTTTCAACGGATTACAATCCGGGAAGCTGTCCAAGCGAGAACCTTCAGCTTATGATGACCCTGGCATCCCTGACATTGAAGATGCTTCCCGAGGAGGTCATTACGGCAGTAACCATCAATGCAGCTGCGGCCCTTGGAATATCAGAAAGGACGGGTTCGCTGGAAATAGGCAAGAATGCTGATATAGCAATATTTGATGCCCCTAATCTGGACTACATGATCTATCATTTCGGCATCAACCATACGGACAAGGTAATAAAGGGCGGAAAGATCGTATTTGAAAAATAGTGAGGAGGATATATTATGTGGAACAATAAAAGCATTGGAGAGGCAATGGAAATAAAGCTGGACAATTATCTCCCAGAGTACCCTGAGTTCAGCAAATTTATCAGAAGGGCTCCAAAGAGGGAGTTTACATTGACACAGAAGGAAACAGAAATTGCTCTTAAAAACGCCCTAAGATATGTACCAGAAGAGCTTCATAAGGAGCTGGCACCTGAGTTTCTCGAGGAGCTTCTAACAATGGGAAGGATCTATGGCTACAGATTCAGGCCTGATGAAATAATCTATGGAAAGCCAATCGACGAATACAATGGAAAATGCATCGAAGGCAAGGCATTCCAGGTTATGATCGACAATAATCTTTCCTTTGACGTCGCCCTTTATCCATATGAGCTGGTTACCTACGGTGAGACTGGTCAGGTATTCCAAAACTGGATGCAGTATAGACTTACAATGAAGTATCTTGAGCAGCTTACTGATGAGCAGACGCTGGTTCTTCAGTCGGGACATCCTTTGGGACTTTTCAAGTCACAAAAACATAGCCCAAGGGTAATGATTACCAATGCATTGATGATCGGAGCATTTGACGACCAGGAGCACTGGATCAAGGCTCAGGCCATGGGTGTTGCAAACTACGGTCAGATGACTGCAGGGGGCTGGATGTATATCGGACCCCAGGGAATAGTCCATGGAACCTACAATACAGTCCTTAATGCGGGAAGATTGAAGCTTGGAATCCCAGATGACAAGGATCTTGCAGGCCATATGTTCGTAAGCTCTGGACTTGGTGGAATGAGCGGCGCACAGGGCAAGGCGGCTAAAATTGCAGGGGGAGTTGGAATTATTGCAGAGGTTGACATCTCAAGGGTCAATACAAGACTTGAGCAGGGATGGATAGACGAGTACCACGATGATCTTGGAGAGCTTTTCCAGTCAGCTTCGAAGGCCATGGATGAGAAGAAGGCAACTGCAATAGCATACCATGGAAATATCATAGACCTTCTGGAGTACGCATTGGAGAAGGATATCCATATAGAGCTGCTTTCAGACCAGACATCATGCCATGCGGCCTACGACGGGGGCTATTGCCCTCAGGGACTTACCTTCGAGGAAAGGACCAAGATGCTTCTTGAGGATAAGAAGAGCTTTATCAAGGAGGTTGACAAGAGCCTTAAGCATCACTTCCATCTGATTCAGAAGTTGTCTGACAAGGGAACCTACTTCTTTGACTATGGAAACAGCTTTATGAAGGCAATTTATGATGCGGGAGTCATGGAAATTTCAGCAAACGGAATCGACGATACAGACGGATTTATATTCCCATCCTATGTTGAGGATATAATGGGACCCATGCTCTTTGACTATGGCTATGGACCATTCAGATGGGTATGCCTAAGCGGCAAGCATGATGACCTTGTAAAGACTGACAAGGCTGCCATGGATTGCATCGACCCCAACAGAAGGGGGCAGGACAGGGACAACTACAACTGGATCAGGGATGCAGAAAAGAACAAGCTTGTTGTAGGTACTCAAGCGAGAATCCTATATCAGGATGAAGTTGGAAGAACACAGATTGCTTTGAAATTTAACGAAATGGTAAGAAACGGTGAGGTTGGCCCGATTATGCTTGGAAGGGACCACCACGATGTATCAGGTACTGATTCGCCATTCAGGGAAACTGCAAATATAAAGGATGGAAGCAACATCATGGCTGAGATGGCTACCCACTGCTTCGCCGGTAATGCAGCAAGGGGCATGAGTCTTGTTGCACTCCATAACGGAGGAGGAGTTGGAATCGGAAAAGCCATTAACGGTGGATTCGGAATGGTACTTGACGGATCAGAAAGGGTTGACAATATCCTGAAGCTTGCAATGCCATGGGACGTTATCAGTGGAGTAGCAAGAAGGGCATGGGCTAGAAACGACAACTCACTGGATACAGTAATAGAATTTAATAAAGTGAACAGGGATACAGACCATATTACAATCCCATATGTAGCTGATGAAG
>JBNJCX010000075.1:0-6350 GCA_051744365.1 Bacillota bacterium | reverse complement strand
AGGCAGTACTGAATGGTCTGAAAATAAGGTTATATCTGAGGAGCTTTTGGAAAAGCTCATACAAACCAAAAAAACTTATCTAACTGTAAATTGGGCGGGCGCTGGCCGATCACAGGATGACGTAGATATTGCAAGCTTGAAGTCAGTGTTTTTAGTTCCCATGATTGCCAATGATAAGGTTAAGGCAATCATCTATGGGGAGACTGGTCTGAGGAACAAAGATTTCTCATCTTCAGATATTGCAGCAGTTGAAGTTTTAAGTGGAGTATTTTCTATAAATTTAGTATAATCATAAATATGCCGGTGGTTAAATCTGTTTAACTGGCAAAGGAGGGATAGGATGGCAACTACAATAAAAGATGTAGCAAAAATGGCCAAGGTTTCAATATCTACAGTATCCAGGGTTATAAACGATTCAAAGCCAGTCAGTCCGGAGGCGAGAAGGAGAGTACTTAAGGCAATTGAAGAATTAGGCTATAAACCAAACGAGGTGGCAAGAAGCCTTGTAACCAAGAAATCCAAGCTGATTGGTATAATAGTGGATGATATTGGAAGCTCATATGTTGCACAGATAATTAGAGGTGTTGAAGAAGTTGGAAGAATGTATAATTATGACATTCTCCTATGCAGCAGCTATGGGGACAAGGAGGCTGAGATGAGGTTTGTACAGCTCTTGATGCAAAAGCAGGTAGCTGGGATAATCATGGTTTCAGAGATATTGAACTCTGAGGTTCTTATATATCTTGACATGTCAAAAGTACCTTTCATATACCTGAACAAATATTATAATGTCCTTGAAAGCCCAACTGTAGCAATCAATAACCGTGAAGCCAGTGAGAAGGTTATGAAGCATCTACTGGAGGAGGGACATAGAAGGATTGCCTATGTTACCCAGGAAAAAGATGTCGAGCTGACAATAGAAAAACAGAAACTGGAAGCATACAGGGAATGGATGGGAACCGTGGATGAGACACCGGTTGTATTTGAGGTGGACGGTCATGATATATCTGATGGGTATGATCTTGGAGAAAGAATTATTGAAGAACTTCTGGAGAAAAAAATGACTGCTGTTTACTGCTGTGAGGATGAAATAGCCCTTGGTCTGATAAATTATTTGTATGACCATAATATCAGAGTTCCTGAGGATATTTCAGTTGTTGGTTATGGTGATATAAGCCTTGCTTCCTTCTACAGACCGAAGCTTACAACCATTAAAGAGCCATATTATGATATAGGTGCAGTATCAATCAGAAGGATACTAAAGGTTCTGCAGGGAGAAAAAATTGAAGAACAGACATTGGTTCTACCGGTTCAATTGATAGTAAGGGACAGTACCGGCAAACCAAAAAATAATTGATATTTGGATTATATATGGTATAATGACTTTATAAATGGAGAAGTGGGGATAATATGTTAAAACATTGTTGCTTCACAAAAATACAAAGAATACCAACCACAGATTATTCTGTGGTTTTTTTTGTGCCGCTTTATCCAGATACTATAATGAGGTGTGCTTAGATTACCCCGAGAAAACGTATAAGAGTTTTTTGCGTATGTATAAAAACTCATTTGAGGATCTAATTAATATTGTGGGAGGAGGATTCAAATGAACAAGGTAATAGTTGACGGAAACAGTCTAACCCTGGAGGATTTCATAAGAATAGTCAGAGGTGGATTCCATATTGAGCTTTCAAATGAAGCCAGAAAAAAGGTGGAAAAAGCCAGGGATTTTGTGGACAAGCTTGTAAAAGAAGAAAAGGTAGTCTATGGTATTACCACGGGATTCGGGAAATTCAGTGATGTAGTAATCAGTCACGAGGAAATCAAGTCATTACAGAAGAACCTTATTATGAGTCATTCCTGTGGAGTTGGAAACCCACTCCATGAGGAAGCATCAAAGGGAATAATGGTGTTAAGGATAAATGCGCTTGCAAAGGGATATTCAGGTATTAGACCATCCACACTGGACATCCTCACAGATATGGTAAATAAAGGTGTTTATCCTGTAATACCAGAGAAGGGATCGCTTGGTGCAAGTGGAGATCTGGCCCCATTGGCTCATATGGTACTGGTTATGATTGGAGAAGGTGAAGCCCATTACAAAGGCGAGAGAATGACCGGAGCAAAAGCAATGGAAATGGCTGGCATAGAGACTGTAGAGCTTACATCCAAGGAAGGTCTGGCATTGATAAACGGGACACAGGTAATGACTGCTATTGGAGCATTGACACTGTACGATGCGATAATGCTTTCAAAAACTTCAGATATTGCAGCAGCCTTGACAATTGAAGCCTTAAATGGAATAACAGATGCATTTGATTATAAAGTTCACAAGGTTAGAGGTCATATTGGACAGATAAATTCAGCAGACAATCTGCTGAGAATTCTAAAGGGTAGCAGTATGACAACCAGGCAAGGTGAACAGAGGGTTCAGGATGCATACTCCTTGAGATGTACTCCGCAAATTCACGGTGCCACAAAGGATACGTTGGAATATATCAAATCCAAGGTTGAAATAGAAATGAATGCAGCAACTGATAACCCATTGATATTTATAGAGGAAGAGGAAGTAATATCAGGAGGAAATTTTCATGGCCAGCCATTGGCATTGCCATTTGATTTTATGGGCATAGCAATTGCAGAGATGGCTAACATTTCAGAAAGACGACTTGAAAGACTTGTTAATCCTAACTTGAGCAATGGTCTTCCAGCATTTCTTACAAAAAAAGGAGGAGTGAACTCAGGCTTTATGCTGGTACAGTATTCTGCAGCATCACTCGTATCTGAAAACAAAGTGTTGGCTCACCCTGCAAGTGTGGATTCAATTCCATCGTCAGCCAATCAGGAGGACCATGTTTCAATGGGAACAATAGCTGCAAGAAAGGCAAGGGAAATACTTGAGAATACAAAAAAAGTTGTCGCCATGGAGCTTATGGGAGCATGTCAGGCAATAGACATCAGAGGAAATATCGGACTTGGAATGGGGACTGATGAAGCCTATAAGATTATCAGAAACAATATCACTACTTTGGAAAATGATAGAATCATGTATACCGATATAAACAAGGTTGAAGAAGTTGTTGAATCCTGGGAAATTGTAAGCAGAGTTGAAAGTAAAGTCGGGGAGCTGTTCTAATAATAAATAAAAAAATGATTATATGCAAAAGCAAGTTTTTCCATATAATAAACTGGAGACAATCTTTCAAACATTGTCTATCAAGAAAGGTTATTGTATAATAATATCTATAATCAAAAGAGACTTTTAGCATATGCTAAAGGTCTTTTTGAAAGCTGGGGAAATTAATGATAAATGAATTTATTAAAGCAGCTTCACTTGTTTTTATTGCCGAGATGGGCGATAAGACTCAAATAATCGCAATGACCTTTGCAACCCAGTATTTGGTTAGACACGTCTTGTCTGGAGTCGCCCTGGGAGTTTTGGCAAACCATGGCTTGGCAATTATACTTGGAGCTTTCATCGGCAACATTATCACCGGGGAAATCATCAATCTTGTAGCAGGCGGATTGTTTGTATTATTCGGATGGAATGCATTGAGGATTGGGCATGATGAAGAAGTTGAGCGGAAAAATCAATTTCATCCAATATTGGCAGTTGCGATGGCTTTTTTTATAGGTGAGCTTGGAGACAAGACCCAACTGACTGCAATGGCCCTTTCAGCCGAATCAGAGTTTCCGGCTATCATCCTTATGGGAACTACCTTGGGAATGATAGGGACCAGTGGATTGGGAATTTTTGTGGGATCCAGGATTGGGGATAAAGTACCGGAAACAGGTTTAAAGATTGCATCTTCAATAGTATTTATAGGGTTCGGGGTAGCAAAGATAACCAACGGTTTGAACTATTATTTTGACAACTCGTTTTATATGGTAGGAATTTTAGGGATTATAGCTGCTATTGAGGTATACTTGATGAGAAAGGCTTTGATAGTAAGCAGGACGGAACCAGAAAAACTACTTGTCAAGAGAGCTGCTGGCAAACTATATGAAATGACCAGGAGAACCAACGATATAATAGATAATGTATGCCTGGGCGAAGATCAATGTGGGACATGTGCAGGCTCGGCATGTTTAATAGGCTATATCAAAAGCATACTTCAAAAGGCCAGGGAGGATCAGGAATTTTATCCTGAATCGGATGTGGTTTTGGAGAACCTGCTCATAAGAAATTATGACAAAAAAAAGGTTGAGGAAGCGTTGCTTTTTACAATCCAGGAGCTTATTGACTATGGTTGGACTGATAAATCTGACTTTGTAATGACAAAAACGAGAGAATCGCTGGAGATTTTAATTTTTGACGAAAAAATAAATAGAACAGGTTCAATTGAAAGCTATCTGGATGAAATCAAAAAACTTAATTGCCATCTGGGTGAAAGATACATAAAAGTACTTCTAGGGGAGGCTGCTGATGAGAAGAAAAACAATTAAAGTTATGTTGGCGGATGCACAGTTATTATGTCTTTATGGTCTTAAATATATACTTGATGCCCAGGAGCATATAAGGGTAGTTGCTAGTGCCAGCAATCAAATGGAGATACTGGACAAAGGATTGTCAACCAATCCGGACATACTTATTATAGATCCACATCAAAGGGACAATGATGGGTTTGAAACCATAAGGATGCTGAAGGAAAGAGGCTTCAAGGGCAGGATTATTCTGCTTCTTGAGAACATATGCAATGAGAGATATATGCAAGCTTCCAAGATCAATATTGAAGGTTATATCCTTAAGACCGCGTCTCCTGAAAAGCTACTTTATTCAATAAAGGAAGTTAATCGAGGGGTGCAGTATATAGATGAAGATGTAAAAAAGGAACTTCAGTATTCAGATGAGTGCCTTAAAATATCACGAATAGAAAATGAGAGGGTTGACTCACTTTCTCAAAGGGAATATGACATACTAAAGCATGTATCTTCCGGGCTTAGCAACAAAGCAATTGCAGACCAGCTATTTATAAGTGATAAAACTGTAAAGAATCACCTGACACAGATATTTAGAAAGCTTGATGTAAGTGATAGAGTGCAGGCTACGCTCTTTGCAATTAGATCAGGCATAAGATAGCCTATTCATTGGAATTGTTCAATGTATAATCCCTGAAGGCTTCTCCAAGAGGAGATAGCTTTCTCTTCTTATGGAAGACCATGTAGAATTTTCTATTGAGTGATAGCTCCGGTACACTGAAAATATTTCCATCAATAGTTTTTGAGCCGGAAGAATCAAATGCATCCCTATATGAAAGAAATGTGGATCCGGTTCCAAGAGCTACCATTTTTTTAATTGCCTCAGTATCTGCCACATAGGCAGAAATCTTCAAATTATCAATTGAAATTCCATTTTTCTGAAGCGCATCTTTTAGGACCTTTCCTGTACCAGAGCCTTCTTCACGTAGAATCAGAGGCTGACTCAAAACATCTTCCATTTTAATATTGCTCATTTCAAATCTTTCTTCATAAACATCTGAAGGTGTTGCAAAGACAAGATGGTCATCCATGACGGGTATGTATTCCAGATTTGGATCCTCAAAAACTGCACCTACAAAACCAAAATCTATGTATCCATCCAGTATCCTCTCGATTACCATGCTGGAGTCCACATCCAGCACAGAGAATGTAACTAGAGGATACTTTTTTCTGAATCCACTGACAAGCTCAGGCAAAAGATGTTTTCTCGGTACTGAACTGCTTGTAATTTCCAACCTCCCTTCTATTTTTCCCTTATACTGGTCCAGCTCGTACTTCATCATCTCGTAGCTATTTATTATGTCAATTGAATTTTTGTAGACTATATTGCCTGCTTCAGTCAATGTTATTCCTTTGGTAATCCTATTGATGAGAACAGTGCCGAATTCCCTTTCTATAGCCTGGACGTGATTGGTTACTGTAGGTTGGGTCAAGTATAGTTTCTCTGCAGCCTTTGAAAAGCTGCCCAGCTTTGTTACCTCCATAAATGTTTTTAGTTGTCTTATATCCATGGTTTTCCTCCTTTTAATCTTACTTGTATAATATTTGAAAATTGCTGAAATATCAACATCCAAATAAATTGTTTTAAGGACGAAGAAAATCTATAAAAACGTATTGACTTTTAAATTGAAACCCTGTATAGTTAGTATTTGTTGAGCGAATTACCGACTGAGGCAATCAATTGAAAAGTCTTGCAAAACATTTAAAAGACCATTGACAAATCAGGCTGGTTTTGCTACAATTATTTAGTCACCTCAAATGGGAGGAGACTAATGAACCTAGATAACTAAACAGTTGTGAGAACTTTGAATAAACCAAAGATTCAATTTTTAAAAAACAAATAATGAGCTATTTCAAACTTTTAAATGAGA
>JBNJCX010000074.1:0-6536 GCA_051744365.1 Bacillota bacterium | reverse complement strand
CTCTATAGTCCAATCTATGTCTTTTTGTTTTCAAAGGATGCCTTTATTGCAGCTATTATATCACCGTGTGAATCGTTTAGGCTCATTGTGGCAGCCGATGTTACATCAGCGAGCATTGCCTTCTCATCATCAGCCAGTGCATTATACTTTGCCTTGTCTTCTGCATCATCTGAACCATCCATCTATTTCCGCAAAGAAGTTCTACTCTCTAAATCAGGAACTTCCATATATTAGTATGGAAAAAATCTACCTTGACCCATCGTTGAATACTTTTTCTATAGGTCAAGAAGATTTTTCTTATATAGACTGTAAAGCATCCTCAAATTGTCCATTTTCATATATATATTCTTCTGTAGATTTGATGCCAAATCATAATTTTCCTTCTCAATTGCTTCCCTTATCTGGGTGAACATGGAGGTTCTGCTTAAGCTATCCATCATCAGCTCAACCCTGAGGTCTCTTATTGCAAGCCAGTTTGAAATGTCCAGATCAGATGCGTATGCAGGGTCATGAAGTAGCTTGTACCCTCTGATTTCCCTGATAAGGTCGGGTATGATCCTATGATTAATTTCAGTTACCCATTTGTTGATTATGGCTGACTGATAGCTGTCGATAATAGCCTCCCTGAATACATCTCCTTTTTTAAGGATCTGCAGCTTCTCAGGATACGACTGGAATGCTTTGATGTTTTCATAGACTGTTGATGGAACATTCCCGAAAAATTCTTCCCTCTGTTTTTCAGTGTAGTCGTCAAATACATTGTTTTCTGCCCTGTAGGCCCTTCCCTTCTGCAGGTATATTCCATCTTCTCCAGGCTCCTTTGACAACTCGTCAAGAAGGCTGTCTTCATCCCTTTTCTCCTTGAATACATGGCTTATTCCATCATCCATGGCCATAATCATTGAGCTCATGCATAGGAATGAGTTTGTGTGGGGATTTGGACTTCTCAGCTCAAATCTGGTTGCAAGAGGGTTATTCTCATCCCTTATAAGGCCAATAAGTATGGTCCTGTTCCTGGAGGGAATTTCAACGGTTCTGCCAAGGGATGTAACTATACATACGGGAGCTTCAAATCCAGGCTTAAGTCTTTTAAAGGACTCATTGGAGGATGTTATAAAGGGGTTCATAATCTCGTAGTTCTTCAATATCCCCATAAGCGCTCCGTATCCTGTCGGACTCATAAAATGATTCTTATATGGATGGAAGAGATTTTTTCTCTTTCCGGACTTCAGTTCAACTGCAACACCCATATGGGTATGTTCACCGCTTCCTGCCACACCAGGTATAGGCTTGGCGAGGAATGTAACATCCATTCCGTTTGCCCTGAAGGTCTCCTTTATTATGTTCTTAATAAATATCTCATTGTCGCCAGTCTGTATTGCTGATGAATACTTCCAGTCTATTTCAAGCTGTTCCATAATACCTGAAAAGCTTCCGTCATGCTGGAGCCTTGCCTTTACTCCTCCAACCTCCTTGTGCCCCATCTCAGGCTCCATACCATAGATCTCCATAAGCTCAAGGGAATTCTCAAGGGAAGTTCTTACTGCTCCTCTGGTCTTTGCCCAGTACTGCTCGTTCAACTCCTGGGATGTGGATAGCTCCTCAAGCTCTCTTTCGGTGTTGGGAGTCCTTACCCAGAACTCAAGCTCTGTGGCAGCTGTAACATGGACCTTTTTAATATCCTCCGGACCGAATCCATAGGCCCTTGTCTGCTCAGGATTGTTCTTTAACAGCTCCTCCATATGGGACTCAAAGTATCTGTTTGCATCCTTTAATATATGTCTTGAATCCACTGGTATTCCATCATGATAAAGGAAGCATGGAATCTTAAGGGTTCCAACGGGTCTTCCCGACTCAAGGTGGATGTTTTCATAGTTGTAATCGACAAACCAATTGGCTTCCACATCTGACTTCATGTCTATCTTTGCATTGTCCAGGGATGCAATCTTTGGAAGATACACTGATGATCCATCTGTCTGAACGGCTATTCCATGGAGGAACAGGTCCAGATCCTTAATGAAGACCTTGACGGGTATCTTTTCCTCTGTTTCATGCCCAATCAAATCAACGCCACCGAGGGAGACGAACCTGATCTGGGGATTATCCTCAAGGATTTTAAGCAAATCCTCTTTATTGTGATTATCCTTCCTGATTACATAGCACAAATCTTTTCTCATTTTATCATCTCCAGTAGCCAAATTTATAATACTCCAATATTTTATTACTACAAAGTAATGTTGTCAAGGATTTTACTTTATCACAGCAAAGGGCCCCTGTGCCGGGGTCCTTAAGTCTTATTCAAGCTCAATTATGCTTGTGCTGTTGGAAAGTGTGTCTATATAGAGTATCTTCTTTCTTAGTGTTTCGCCCTTGCCAAGGAGGAGCTTCAACATCTCTGCCACCTGGTAGGATGCGACCAAAGCAGGGGTAAAGGACGGGTTTCCCAGATCCTTCTCCACTCCCCTTGCATCGGGGTCAGTGTATATGGATGAAAGGGTATCATCTCCGGGCATAACAACACTTACCTGACCATACCACCCGCCGATCGCCCCGTGAACCAACGGAATATGGCGCTCTCGACAAATATCCTGCAAAACCAGTCTTGTCCTTGCATTGTCAACTCCATCAAGAACCACATCCACTTCCTTTAGCAGCTCGTGAGCGTTCTCTTTGGAAATTCTATCCTTATAGGCGAGGATTTGGACCTCTGAATTGATTTTTTCAAGAGCCTTTTTCGCCTCAAAAGCCTTCCATTCTCCCAGGTTATCCTCCCTTGAGAATCTCTGTCTGTTCAGGTTGCTTTCCTCAAATACATCTCCATCTACGATAATTACCTTTCCGACCCCAAGCCTTACAGCCTGCTCTGCCAGATAGCCTCCAAGACCTCCAGCGCCTATTATTGCTACAGCTTTTTCAGCCAGAATTTTCTGCTCTTCCTCTTTAATTAGAGATTTGTTCTTGTCGTATCTATGCTTAAGCTTCAAGATGCAGACCTCCTTTATGCTTTCTTGTAAAGGTCATCTATCAGATACTCCAGGGCTCCCATTCTTTCCAAAAATTCCTTTGACGGCAAGCCGGTCTGGTAGTCCCAGTCAAGTTCCTGGAAGAAGTTTTTTCCAAGAAGCTCATTGTCCACTTGGACACCTTCAAGAGGGCCTGCCTCAAGGGGTGGTTTCCCTACTGCTCTCTGGGTTATTTCCATATCCCTGGGTAGGATTCCCTCCCTCAGGTTAAAGGCATGTCTCATTGCATAAATTCTCAAGCCTGTGGTGAAGCTTTCCTCTTTCCCGAATTGAAAGCCTCCAATGGCCTCTACATAGTCGTCAATCATTCCTTCCGGAGGTGTTCCGAATCTTGAGAACATACAGAATCCAGCCACATTCATAATCTCTCTCTTTGAAGTCAGGTCCACATCCTCTTCACCGGTCCCTGAGTAATCGTACTTCGGTCTGCTTTCCTTCCCGCCCATCTGCAGGTTTCCAAGTCCTCCCTTGACATGTCTTCCAGGTGTGGGGTCAAACTGGTAAGTCCTTGCCAGACCCGGTGCAAATCTTGGGTCATGCATTGGTAGCTCAATTCCCGAGGCTGTCTGAAGGTACTGGTGACCTTTTCCAAGATGATCGGCAGCCCAGGCGGATCCGTTCGCAAGAATTTTACCACAGCCTTCTCCATCGGCAATCTTCTGGGTCATATGGACTATTGCCTCTCCATTGCCCCACTTTAGGTCAATTCCATCAAGCTCCTCCAGGGTTAATACTCCCTCGTCGTAGCATTCCATTGCCCAGGCGATTGTCATGCCTGTTGAAATTGTATCTATCCCGTATCTGTTGCAGATATCATTGGCTTTAATCAGTACATCTGCCTCATCACAAAGCATTGTGGACCCATATACTGATGCGGTTTCATATTCTGGTCTGTCTGTAGTTCCAACAGGCCATCTTCCTTCATTGACTTCATATTCAGCTCCACAGCCCAGAGGACAGCTTGAGCAGGCGTATTTCTTGGTTTTGTACTTATCCATAACCCTTGCTCCCATGGTTTCTGCAGCTTCCTCACCGTAGTCAATGATACCGACGCCCTTCCAGTTCTTGACGGGACTGTCCCCACTTAATGCCGCTGCTGGAGTCCCTACTCCTGTACCGTGGTCGCCGAAGCCCTTGGTTCCCGGGTTCTCCTTCATTGTCTTTAAAACCAGTCTGTTTATTTCCTTCAGTTTTTCCGGATCTGCCACCTCTACACTGCCTGATCCCTTTACAAGAATCGCCTTAAGGTTCTTTGACCCCATGACAGCTCCTCCGCCCCCTCTTCCGGGGGCTCTGTGTCCGTCGTTGATAGGACAGGCAAGGAGGGATTGTCTTTCACCGGAAGGTCCGATTGCTACAATTTTTGCTGTTGGTTCTTTATGCTCCTCCTTAAGGGCCTCCCATACCTCTTTTGTATCCATTCCCCATATATGCTTCGCATCCTTTATTTCCACCTCACCATCGTTGACCCATATGTATACCGGTTCCTCTGATATGCCTGAGATGAAAAGCGCATCAAAGCCTGCCTTTTTCAATTCCGGGCCGAAGAATCCTCCTGAATTGCTGTCATTCCACCCACCGGTTACCGGGGACTTGTGAACCATGGTGAATCTCCCGCCGAACATTGCTCCCGTTCCATTGGATATTCCGGTTATAAATCCAAGGATGTTGTCCTTTCCAAGTGGATCGGCACCGGCAGGCATTCTGTCATAAAGCACCTTTGCACCGAAGCCGTAGCCTCCTATGTAGTCCTTCACAAATTGCCCATCAAGCGTTTCTGTCTTCATTTCCTTGTTTGTCAGGTCAATAAACAAAAATTTTCCATTGTATCCATTCATTTTTATCACTCTCCATAATAATATTATACAGGAAAAAGTTATCAGTGGAAAGTTGAAGAGCAAGAAAGCAGATTAAATCTCAGGTATCTGGTTATCCAGACTATATAATCATTGCGAATTTTCTTTTCAGTTCAATCCCCGTCTTATCCTCTTATGCAGCGCCAGGAATACTATTCCCGTCAATCCTAGAATAATCCCTGTATTTGTCATTATCCCTCCCCAGGTTGCCTGTCTTAGGATTATGGAATCCATCGACCTGAATGCCCAATAAAATGGCGACCAGTACAGCAGTACCTGCCATTTTGAGCTTAGGAATATCGCTCCGAAAACGGAAGCTAAAACAGGCGTAAAGACAGCCTTCATACTCGCCATTCCACCCATTATATCGTCATTGGTAACGCCAATCAGAAATCCGATTAAAATACTTATTAGAGCAATGCTCAACGTCACGACAATGACCATTAGGATATCAATATCCCCGTAATCAAGAATCAACAGAGTAGCCAGCACCTGGAATATTGATACAACAAAGCCTATAAAACTCTTGCCCATTACGTATTCTCTTCTTGTTACTGGAGAAACATTTATTGCAGCCAGAGTGTTTGATGTCTTTTCCTCAATCAGATTCAATACAATAACCATTCCTCCCATAACACTCATAAATATCACAAGAAGACTTCCCCCATACTGTTTCATTGGCGATAATGTCCATCCCACATCAGAAATTCTTACCTCTGCGGGAATGTCCAGATTTCTCGTTTCCATAGAGTTAATTACAAATTCAAGAACCTCACCCAGGTCCTCTTCATTCCCCTGCTGGAGTATTGTATAACTTTCACCATTCCAATAGACTCCAAGATAATCATCTGTTTTCCTGACTCTTTCCTCCATATCTTCCCTTGAATCAACCGCTTCAATCTTTCCATACTGATCCAGATATTCCTCCATATCAGAGGATACAGATGGATCAATAACTACATTAAGACTGATAATTTCATTTGAAGCTGTCAGAGCCTTTAATATAAAGGCAAGAATCAGTGGAAAAATGAGGATATACAAAATTGTTGTCTCCCTGAAACCGATTTTTACATCTATGCCAGCGACTCTCATAATTTTACTGAACATATCCTCACCCCCTAGGCAGTTATGGTCTTTTTAAATCTCTGGTTTGCCAAGGCAAACAGTATAATTGCCAAAACTATAAAAAGCAGTGAACTTCTATAAACATATCCTACATCAGGATTCTCCAGAAAAACCTCGCGGAAGGCGAATACCATTGGATATGACGGCAAGATTCTTATAAACCAGGGCGAAAACCCTGGGAGAAAGTAAGGAACAGCACCCAATAGGAATATCATAACTGTCAGATACATCGCGCTCATTGATTTCATTATATTGTCATAAAAGCTTGAGAGAAGCAGTCCCGCTGCAGTTCCAAACACATTGCCTGCAACCAGAAGCACAAATAAATGGAGATAGTGCACTTTGCTTCCCACTATAAGAAACACTGTCAGCATTCCAGTTACAAGGCCTGTCACAAGTATTACTCCGACCTTTCCAAGAAGATACTCCCATATCCTGGATGGAGTAACTGCCAGAGCTCTTATTGTACCTTCCTCCTTATCCATAAAAATATAAGTGGACACTATAAACAGACCCATAAAGGCTGTATTTA
>JBNJCX010000073.1:0-6838 GCA_051744365.1 Bacillota bacterium | reverse complement strand
ATTTGTGATCAATTAAGGATTGCTGAAGGGGTAGATAATTGAGTACAAGTGGAAAACCAAATAAACCGTGATGAAAGCAATGCAGTTGAAGTTTGTCAGAGCCATTGTTTAAGCAAAAATCGTATAGTGTTTTAGAATGATACAAGAGAACCAAAGACTGCTTACAAACAGCCTGAGGTTCTCTTGTATAAGGATTTTAGAAGGAATTCCTGAAACAGTAAGAGCTCCAGGATAAGAAAGCTCTTGTAGGGAAGGTTTCAGAGGTTTAGATTAAGCATAGAACAATGCTTAAGCCTGTTATCAAATAAAACATCTGAATATTTTCAGCTTAGTATAAAACAACTGTAGGAAAAATAAGTGAGAATAGAGCTCCGTATGGCATGATTAATTTTGAGGAAAAAACCAATACGAACGGAGGTATCTATTCTCACGAATATTATACAATAAGCAATGGAATTAATCACTAAACCTTACCAAGAAAACTATAAAAAGATGCTCTTAGGAGAAGCAGACCTAAGTAATCTAGTGTTATCAACAGAAAAAGCAGTGTTGGAATTGGGATCAATGATGATAGAAGATCTACTTGATTAAACCGTTGAACAGTGGTACAATTGGTTAAAATAAAAGACAGTTCGAAATCCATCCTGTCTATAAACAAAACTAGGACAAGCGCTTTATCTATTGGACAGAGTAAACTGTGGGACCTTTTTTTGTAAAGATATTGATTGGCTAGAACTCCTTTTATCAATTGAATAAAGGAGGTTTTTTTATGAGCAAAAGCAGGAAAATATCCATATCGGCAATTGTAATAGCCATGTACATAGCTGTAATGGCTGCGACACAAAGTTTCGCCTTTGGACAGTACCAGATCAGGGTAGCCACCAGTATATATTCCCTGGCAGCAATACATCCCTTCTTGATACTGCCACTGGGTATTGCGAATTTCTTAAGCAACACCCTTATGGGAGGACTGGGGCTGCTGGACATGGTTGGAGGATTTGTTGTGGGAGTATTCACTTCCGCCGGTTGCTATTATGCCCGAAAGTTGGGAAATTACATGGTGTTTTTCCCAATATTTCTGATACCGACACTATTGGTGCCAACTTGGCTGTCAATTATACTGGGGATTCCCTATATGGTTTTGGCCATAAGCATCGGGGTTGGCCAAATTATACCTGGATTGATTGGAGTGTTGATTATGGGATATGCTGAAAGATTTATAATAATAAGCGGGAGGAGTATTTAAATGGAAAAGTTGACTCATTTAGGGAATCAAAAGGTAGAATATACAAGTGACTACAGTCCCGAACTGTTGGAAGTATTTGAAAACAAGCATAAGGATAACAATTATTTTGTAAAATTCAACTGCCCTGAATTCACAAGTCTTTGCCCCATAACAGGACAACCGGACTTTGCAGCCATTTATATATCCTATATCCCTGATATCTGGATGGTTGAAAGCAAATCACTTAAGCTTTACCTGTTCAGCTTCAGGAATCACGGTGGTTTCCATGAGGATTGTGTAAATACGATAATGAAGGATCTTATTGAAATAATGAAGCCCAGATATATAGAGGTTTGGGGAAAGTTTACACCAAGGGGAGGAATCTCAATCGACCCATACAGCAATTACGGCAAAAAGTGTGCTGAGTGGGAGGATTTTGCTAGAAAAAGACTGGAATTGCATGACCTGTACCCTGAAAAGATAGACAATAGATAGGGAAAGAAGTACCAATATCCAGGGTGTTTTTTCTGGGTATTTTATGGAATGAACCGCGTTTTATATTATTAAAACTGTTTATATTGAAGGAAAAGAGGTCACCAAAACCATTGAAAAATTAGGTGCTGTTGCCGACCTTGAAAAAAGTTAAACGGTCAGGGCCCCATCGAATGGGCTCATAGGCGTGTAGATGAGTTAAACAAGCTTGAAGATGAGAACAAACGCAAGATTTTGGTTGAACATTCTCCTATAGGTTTATTGAAAAGCCTGATTTTGATATTCAACATGTCTACAGATCTCTTAATATCATTGCCAAGGAGCACAGACCTAATTCCCTTGTTCAGATGAGTTTGTTTAACAATTGTATTGCATAATATAGATTCAATTATATTTCAACATCCTATTTTCTGGGTATACATTTTAAAATGACATGAGCTATTGCGAGAGGGGGAGTTGGGATGAAAGCAAAGGTTGAATCATATGTTAACCTATTAAGAATGAGGGATTCCGGGGTGAGACTGAATTTTGAGGGGATAACTGACGAGCAGATTTTATGCTTCTGTCTGGATGAGGAGCTTATTGATGAGGAGATTGCCTATCTCTATAATACCACTATTGAAGCAGTTCGAAGAAGAAGGCATCAGGCATATCTTAATCGGATTCACCTTCTGCAGGAGAAGGTTCTTCAGGACCATTTTGTTGTGATGTCCACGGAAGAGAAGGAGAGGGACCTAAGCGCAATCAAGTCTGAGAATGTAAAGGAGTTGATCAACCAGATTCACGGGTTGTCCAATTCCGAGCTGGATGAGCTGCTGGACTACATAATCATAAACAACAAGAAGCTTTCATCCACGATGATCAGGCCTGCTAACAGGTAGAAGTGTTTGAATAGATGGTTTTTAAGGTCACAAAATTAAAATTTTGTGGCTTGTTTTTTATTAAAGACTAACCGTCGATATCTTAGCACTTACGTTGAGATAGACAAGGAAGTACGGTATAATAAAAGCGTGGAAGGTGTTCCAGATGAATGGGTTGATGGATAATGAGAAGCTGCTCCAAATATTTGATCATTTAAATGAAAGGTTCAAGTAAAACCAATTACAGCTTGAAATAACAATTTATGGTGGCTCTGTTATGACTATGGGATATGATAATAGGCCTGCTACAAAAGATATTGCTTGTGTATTCAGTGAAACTAATTATAGTCTGCTGGATAGTATTTTGAAGAATACTAAATTTGCATTCTCCTTAGGAGACGGGTGGATTAACGAAGATATAAAAGAACCAATAAAAACAATCATAAAAGAAGATAAAGTAACATATAAGGTTTATTCAAACTTAAAGATTTTGAAACTCAAAGCTGAACAGCTATTGGCAATGAAAATACTTGCGTCAAGACCTGAGCCTGCAAAAGATTTATTAATACATTTATTTTATGCAAGGATTTAAAAGTTTTGAACAAAGTTATACTGATTTATCAAGTGATATTATACGAGGAGCGTGTCTATGATAACAGTACAAAATACAGAAAATCTTACGGGAATAACAATTTCAGGGGATTACAATGATTTAATTGCTCTATATGAGTCAATTTTTGATGTAATAGGACTTCAAGATGCATATGATGGATACGATATGACGCAATTGAGATGCCATGGACTGTGTTATGAAATCAGACATGCACATATGGGGGACAGAGAAATAGTTACAGTGGACAATGGAATAAACGAGGAGCATATGAAGTGGACTAGTAGGATACTTCCAAAAGAGAATGTATATTTTTCATTCAATTACCTTTGGACGGAGGGACTCTTTGCAGTATTTGCTCTGAGGGATTTTGTGGATATGGCTAGGAATCCTAAATTACACAAGAATGTACTGGATCAGGTTCCAGAAGAGATGAAGGTTGAAATAAAGAATAGATTACCTGATTCCATAGCTATAGTGGAATTTTTCCAACAGAGGGTACTGTCAGCCCTTATTCAGGCTGTAGGGACAAGAAGATATGCAAAGGTAAGAGAAGAGCTGGTCAGATGGGATGAATACAATAGATATAGGAGATATGAGGGATATTATACACAGTACATTGATATTCTGACTCAAAGATACTTGGATACAAATGTCAAGAAAAGGCCTACAGAGCTTGCATTTATTGCATATGAAATGTTGGCTTACTCCAGCGATTACTTTGAGATGAAGCAGGACATTAATATATATGCCGCTGAGAACAGCATGAATCCAGAGAATGTTGTATTTAAGTTTCCTGTTAAGGATGATGAGGAAGATGAAATTCTTTGGTGATGGAATATCAATTTCTGGCACTCTAGATTATTCAAGCTGTAAAAGTGAGTTATGGGCACAAATAAATTCAACTGTTTTCAATCGAACACTTGTACTGATGATTATAATATGCTAAAATAATGTAAAGAATTCCACATTGAATTTGTGTTATAATGTCGGTACAGGTGGAAGTGGAAATTGGAGGTGTGCAGATGACCAATGAAGAGTTTCAAAGAATTGTGTTGGAAGAACTAAGTGGTCTTAAGGAAGGGCAAGGAAAGCTTGAAACAGGTCAGAAGAAGCTTGAAGGACGAATTGGTAGCCTTGAGGGACGAATGGAAAGCCTTGAAGGGCAAATGGAAGGTCTCGAGAGCAAATTTGATGCGGTAATCGAGCAGACAGCCATACTTACCGAGTTCAAAGAAGAAACAATTGCCAAACTGGATGTAATTATCGAGGAAAATAAGATTTTCAAGGAAATTTTCGGGGAACATGAGGTTGATATTAGAAGGATTAAGAAATTAATAGTATAGAAATAGACGAGCTCATCACATAAATATGACAGAGTGTTTATAAAGGATTGAAGTTGAAGTATATAGAGAGGGAATACCATTTGGTATTCCCTTAAGTCTTGTATTGTCTGTTTTCAGATTTCTTCAAAAGTTGTTTCTCCATAAGAACCTTATCCACTGATTAGTAGGTTATGTCAAGTCTCTTGACCGAATTACATCCTGATGCACTTTCCAGCAGTTTCAAACTCTCTTTTATGACTGTTTTATGCTGTTTTGAATTACCAGGTCTGCCAATGGGTCTGCCCATGGGGAAAGGAGTCAGTAACAAACGGGGTGGGCTCATTGATATCAGTTGTTCCCCGAATGCCTCAACGGCTATAATAACAGTCGGTATGCCGTTTTCCTCCAGAATTCTAGCGACATGTCCTACGGACATGTGACATACAGGTCAAGCTGGAACCAGGATTATGCCATCCAATTCCTCGGCCTTTATCATCTGGAGCCAGTTATTTTCAACTTCTGATATAAGTGGCTTTTGGGCACAGGCGCCTATAAATGAGTACAGATTATCGGTCAATTTGCCTATATCCCCATTTGCTTCCAGGTCCTTGACTATATCCAACGGGAATGCAACATTCGGGTCTGCAAGTGCACCGGAGATGTCGTATCCACCGTGTCTTACCCTCAGGTCTTCCTTATCAACCAGTTTAGGGATGGAAGACAATACAGGCTTTTCTCTTAGAAAGTCGTTGACCCTGTCTATTGCTTCCTCCTGAGTCATTCCCTCAACATTTAGAGGGTTTGGGTCGTCCCCTTCTACAAAATGTCCTGTTGAGGTCAGCATTCCAATTGTGGAATCCGCCACTTTTTTCTCAAAGGGGCTAAAGTAGCCTTCTGAGTAGGTGTACTTTGCTTCTCCTGAATAAGCTTTGATTTGCCCCTGGACAATATGTTTTATCAGTTCATCGTGATTATCTCGATTCAGTGATTCAGTCACAATTGATATCATCTGCTCCAGAAAGTCTGCAGCATCCTCATCGCTTAACTTGGCCAGGAATTTGAAGCTGAGATTGTTTCTACTTCCGTAAAAAAAAGATTCCCTGAATTCCTTAAAGGTCATCATATCATACTCACTCCCATTCTTGTTCCAACACTTACTATCATAGAAATCAACAATTGATATATTGAATTTCAAATATGAACTTATGAAAAATGCTTTTTAAGCAAATCTCTATCCACTGAACGAAGATGCAGGTCCTGCTGCGGAAATGGTATTTCAACACCATTCTCCCTAAAGATCCTAAAAATCCTGAAGTTTATATTTGTCTTTACCTTAATAAGATCCCTTGGGTCAGATACCCAAACAAAGAGTTCAAAGTCCAGGGATGAGTCACCAAAACCCACAAAGTGAATATAGGGCATTGGTTCAAGGAGTACGGCCGGGTTCTCCTTTGCCTCGTCATATGCCACCTTCATCAACAGCTCCTTCACCTGGTCCGGATCTGAATTATAGGAGACCCCAACCGGCGCAACCAGACGCATAAATGGTGAGCCGAAGGAGCGGTTTATAACATGCTCCTCAAGGAAGTAGGAGTTGGGCACGATTATATGCTCGTTGTTGACAGAGCGGATAGTTGTGGCACGCATATTGATCTGCTCAACATCCCCCACAATATCCTCTACGATAATCCTGTCGCCAATCTTTATTGGACGCTCAAATAGTAGTATAATACCTGAAATAAAGTTTGAGGTTATATTCTGAAGGCCAAAACCGACTCCCACACCAAGAACTCCAGCGAACACTGTCAGTGCGCTAAGCTGAATTCCTACAGCAGACGCTGTCATAAGTATTGCTATAATCATAATTACATAATGGAACAGGCGGTTAAATGTAAACTGAACCCCTCGATCCAGCTGGTATCTGTTGTATAAAGCAGGAAGAAAACTCTTTGTAAACAGCTTTGATATATGGAAGGCCATTGTAATTATCAGGAAGCTTACTATCAAGAGATTAAGATGAATGCCCAGTGAACCCAGCGTAATAAAAGGATAGAACAGCCATGTTGCATTCTGGTAGTAGCTGAGAAAGAATATTATAAATGCATAGAGGACAACCCAGTTTCCAAGGCGTGAATTAGGATCCTTCCGCCTTAGCAATCTGTTAAGTATTGGACTGACTATTATCAGAGCAGCCATTACAATAGTGGGTATAAAAAAGTGGTCTCTGATCAATGTATATATTGAATCCAGCATATTTTGTCTCCTTTTCGAGTATTGGTATGTGTTAATTCTAAAGGAATGGAGATGAAATTGCAAGGAAATGAAA
>JBNJCX010000072.1:0-6861 GCA_051744365.1 Bacillota bacterium | reverse complement strand
AGGAGAGGTTTGGATGAGAATGGACAACAGGAAAAATGATGAGATGAGACCGGTAAAAATAGATAGGGACTATCTTTTGCACCCATATGGCTCAGTACTTGTACAGATGGGGGATACCAAGGTTATATGCACTGCGATGGTTGAGGACAAGGTGCCCCACTTTTTGAAGAATACAGGTACAGGCTGGGTTACAGCTGAGTACTCAATGCTTCCCGGAAGCACAATAACAAGGAAGATGAGGGACTCAACCAAGGGAAGAGTAGATGGAAGAAACCAGGAAATCCAAAGGCTTATCGGAAGGTCCCTAAGGTCAGTTGTTGACCTGAACAAGCTTGGTGAAAGAACAGTATGGATTGACTGTGATGTAATCCAGGCAGATGGCGGAACAAGAACTGCATCAATTACAGGAGCTTATGTTGCGCTTGTTGATGCAATGTACAAGATTTATCAACAGGAGGAACTGAAAGACTTCCCCATAACAGGATACCTGTCGGCAATCAGTGTGGGAGTTGGTGAGGAAGGTCCTATACTTGACCTATGCTACGAGGAGGACTACAAAGCCATGGTGGATATGAACGTGGTAATGGGAGAAGACGGAAAGTATGTCGAGGTACAGGGAACCGGAGAAAATTCTACCTTCTCAAGGAAGGAGCTGGATGAACTTCTGGACCTGGCTGAAAAGGGAACAGGAGAGCTAATAGAGCTTCAAAAAGAACTCCTTGGACCCATAACAGAACTTATTTAGTGGGTAGAGAATATGAGAAAGCTAGTACTTTCAACAGATAATAAAAACAAGGCCAAGGAACTGAGGGAAATCTTAAAAGATCTTCCTCTTGAAATCCTTACAAAGGAAGAATCCGGGGTCAAGGATCTCTATGTAATTGAGGATGGGGAGACATTGGAGGAAAACAGTCTCAAGAAGGCAAGAGAGCTTGCAGCCCTTGTAAATGCAATGGTTATGGCTGATGATTCAGGTCTCTTTGTGGATTCTCTTGAAGGAGCTCCAGGTGTATACTCCTCCAGATATGGAGGAGAGGATGGAAATGACGCACTCAACAATAAAACCCTTCTTAAGGACCTGAAAGGAAAGGAAAGAACAGCATCATTTAAAACCGTCATAGCTCTTATAACAGAGGACAATAGGGAACTGACAGTCTATGGTGAGTGCAGGGGAAGAATTCTGGAGGAACCTAAAGGAGAAAATGGCTTTGGCTACGACCCGCTGTTTGTACCTGAAGGATACACAGAGACCTTTGCACAGCTTCCTGTTGAAGTGAAAAATTCCATAAGCCATAGAAGAAGAGCCATTGATGCACTTAGGGAAAAGTTGGAGGAGATATTAAGTGAGCAGTAAAAAGATACTTGTAGTTGCTGATACACATCATGTGACTCAGCCCTTGATACAGGCAGTTAAAAGGGAAAAGGACCTGGATGCCTTTATTTTCCTTGGGGACTTCGTTGAAGACGGGGAAAAGATCAAGAAGGCTTTGAGGATACCATCCCATATAATCGGTGGGAACGGCGACTGGTCAACATACTATAAAAAAGAGGAAATTCTCCGCATTTGGGGGAAAAGGCTTCTCCTGGTCCATGGGCACCACCAGGGTGTCAAGAATGGGCTTCAGAGGCTATATTACTATGCCCTTGAAAGAAAGGTGGATGGAGTTCTCTTTGCACATACACATATTCCTCTACTCGCCAAGGAAGGAGATCTTTTTATGATGAATCCGGGAAGTCCGTCATATCCCAGAGGAGGACTCGTTACAGGTACCTATGGGATACTCCATGTGGGAGGAATTCTTACGGGGGAAATCAAGCGAATCAGGTAGGAGAGAGATATATGTCAGCATCACTGGATTTTTTACATCTTGATATGGATGCATTCTTTGCGGCGGTTGAAGAAAGGGACAATCCATCCTTAAAGGGCCACCCTGTAATCGTTGGAGGAAGAAGCGACAGAGGGATTGTAACAACCTGCAACTACGAGGCGAGAAAGTATGGGATTCATTCCGCCATGCCCATTTTCATGGCAAAAGAAAGGTGTCCCCATGGAATTTATGTCCCTGGAAGAATAAAGAGGTATCAGGAGGTTTCCAGGCAGGTATTTTCCATATTAAGAGGAATTACAAACAGGATTGAGCCCTTGTCAATAGATGAGGCGTATATGGATATATCGGGAATGGAAACAACTCCTGAGGAAATTTCAACCATGATCAAGGATAAGGTATTGAAGGAGACAGGCTTGACCCTTTCAATAGGAGTATCCTTCAATAAGTTCCTGGCCAAGCTGGCATCTGACTGGAACAAGCCAGATGGATTTATGAAGATCACCGAGGATATGATGCCGGAGATTCTTTTCCCACTTTCAGTGAGCAAGGTCTATGGTATAGGAAGCAAATCCAGAAAGCGATTGAACGACATAGGAATATACACAGTGCAGCAGCTATATGAGCTTCCCGAGGACTTTCTGGTGGATATGTTCGGAAAGGGAGGCAAGGAGATTTTTGACAGGATCAGAGGCGTGGATTGGAGAAAAATTGAAACCACCAGGGAAAGAAAGTCCATGGGAGTGGAAAGGACCTTTAGGGAGACACGGGATAAGAAGCTTCTGCTGGAAAGACTCAAGGAGTATTCCATGGAGCTGGAGAAGGATCTCCAGGGGAGGGATATCCACGGAAGAACCCTTACTGTGAAAATCAAGGATGAAGCCTTTCAAAGCCATACCAGAAGCAAAACCTTTAACCACTACATATCCGATGGGGATGAAATATTCAGCCTCGCCAGTACTCTTTTTGGGGAGATGGAATGGGACAAGAGCCTGAGACTTCTTGGAGTTTCCATCAGCAATCTGATGGATAAAAACATGGAACAGCTGACCTTTTTCAGGGATGAAAAAATTTGACAATCTGCCACTAAATTATTGACATGATATTTTTAACCTGTTATAATCATATAAGTCAGCGGTTAATCCGCTTACGGAGTGCGGAGTAAATTTGAGTGTCTTCAGCAGTACAGATTGTGTTGCTGCGGGTGTAGCTCAGTGGTAGAGCACTGGCTTCCCAAGCCAGCTGCGAGGGTTCGATTCCCTTCACCCGCTCCAAGAAAAAACATGGTGGGTATGGCCTAGTTGGTTAGGGCGCCAGATTGTGGCTCTGGAGGTCGTGGGTTCGAATCCCATTATCCACCCCATTTTTTTATGACCCATTAGCTCAGTTGGCAGAGCATCTGACTTTTAATCAGGGTGTCCCGCGTTCGAGTCGCGGATGGGTCACCACTAATTACAGGGTTCATTAGCTCAGTTGGCAGAGCACCTGACTCTTAATCAGGGTGTCCAGGGTTCGAGCCCCTGATGGACCACCACTTGCGGGAATGGCGGAATTGGCAGACGCGCTAGACTTAGGATCTAGTGTCATTGACGTGGGGGTTCAAGTCCTCTTTCCCGCACCATAACAAAAGTGTTCGCACCATAACAAAAGTGTTTCGGAAGCTTTTTATAAAGCAGCTGGGGCATTTTTTTTGATTTTTATGCTATAATTGAATTGATAAATTGGATGGAGGTAATGGGATGCTAAGACTTGAAATACAGGGCTACGAAAAGCCACTTGAAATTGAGAAGATTGTATTTGACTATAACGGCACTCTTGCCATTGACGGGAAGATGTCACAGGAGGTAATGGAAGGTATAAAGGCTCTTGCGGAAAAGGGACTGGAGCTCTATATTCTTACTGCGGATACATATGGAAGTGCCAGAGAGGAATGCAAGGATCTTCCCATTGAAATCAGAGTATTTGATAAAGGCAACGGGGAGCAGGGCAAGGGAATGATAGTGAGGGAACTAGGAGGCGAAAAGGTCGCAAGTGTCGGGAATGGGAGAATCGATATCCTAATGCTAAAGGAGGCAGCATTGAAGATAGTAGTTGCCGGTAAGGAGGGTGCTTGGGCCGGACTTTTTCAAACTGCAGATATAGTGGTGGACTCTCCGGAGTCAGCAGTTGGGTTGTTTTTAAACCCTGAAAGAATCGTTGCCACGCTCAGAAAGTAGGATAAATTATGAGCTTAAGAGCAAAGCTATTTACAATATTACTAATAACTGCAGGATTTCTTTTATACAATAAAAATCAGATTACTGAATTCAGGATAAATCTGGTTAATATACAGTCAAGAAAGGTAGAAAAGGACATAAGAATTGCCCATATTTCTGATCTTCACTCAAACGAGAGGATCGATCTGGAGAGCCTTAAGGCTGCAATAATCGAATTCAATCCCCATATGATTGCCCTTACAGGGGACCTGATTGACCACAAGACCGATGACCTCTCAACAGCTCTTCTATTTGTGGATGCTCTCAGGGAAACTGAGGTGCCAATGTATTTTGTGGAGGGGAACCATGAGATTGCGAACTCTCTAAGAGGGGAGCTTCTCGAGGAGTTGAGGGGCAGGGATATTGTGACCTTATACAACAATTCCACAAGGATATCCATTAACAACAAGACAATAAATATTTACGGGGTATGGTTTTATGTTGAAGAATCAGACTATACGGAGCTGCTACGTGATATAAACAGGGAGCAGATGAATATACTACTTTCCCATTCACCTGTAAAATCTGCAAGGTATGTAGATGGTGAAGTGGATTTGATCCTATCGGGACATACCCATGGCGGGCAGGTAAGGCTGCCAATAATAGGAGGATTGGTATCACCGGGACAGGGAATGTTCCCGGAATACGACAAGGGGTTGATGGAGCTGCCAGGAGGGACAATCCTCCATATTGACAGCGGAATAGGAAACAGTGTGCTTCCAATCCGGATCATGAACCCCATACAGTTTTCACAGATTACAATCTCATCGGAATAAGAAAGAAAAGTCAGAATCGACCAATTGGTCTTTTCTGACTTTTCCCGTATCATTTTCTATATGTGACTACACTGTTCATATCCATCCAAATCCTCTTTGATGCAATCAACAAATCCAGGTCGGCATCGCGTTCTCCCATGATTCTGACTAGGGCATCCTGTACATTGAGGAGATCGTTATAGGTCAGATACTCATAATCAATATGATCCATTTTACCATCAGGCATATAAGCATATTCCAAGTTCCCGCTTGGCATAATCCACTTGTCCCTGGTGATCTTTATTCCCCTTAGCATCTGCTCTGCAAAATTCAGATATTCGTGATCTCCATCCACTTCATAAAGCAGAAGGAATGAGTGGATTGACTGAAGCTGATGATTTAGGGATGTGTGGTTCCTTCTTCCACCGGTGTTGTAATAATCCTCCACAAGCCAGCCTTCTCCAATAGCCAGGTCATTGACTAGATAATGATTGTCTTTTCCATGTTCCATGTAATATCCTGCAAGTCTCCTTGCCGCATCTATAAAGATCTCATCTCCGAATCTATTGTAGGCAGCAACATTTGTCTCAATTGTATCCCCATTGAACCTGGTATCAAAGAATCCGTTGGAGATACCATAGTCATTATGGAGCCAGTTGCTCAATGGAAGTGTAGGCAGAAATCCCTCCTGGTTTATATTCCTGTGTGCAACCTTTAAAAGGGACTGGCCCATTATTTCAGATGCAAGGCTGCCCCCTGAACGAACCAGGGAATTGGTTAAGTAATCACTTGGTATTCTCCAGTATGAATGCGGTGTAGACGGATAATATGTGGTGGGGCTTTTATAGTGGTAGCCGTCATAAAGCAGTCGCGCATTCCTATCCAGGTCATGGCTGGACCACATTCTAAGCTGACTTTTATCGCTGAAATCCACAAGTGTATTTGGCGAACCTGCTCCCCAGAGAATTCCCTGAACACCGGGCTCAAGATTGTATCTGAACTCAACAATCCAGCCATCAAGATTCTTTCTTACATTTACAGGAAGCGAGGAAACTGAATCCATCGTTCCACCACCCAGGCCTCTGTATGAATAGGGCTGACCAAGGATGTAATGGTATTTCTCAGTGGACAGAAATAGAATCCTCCCCTGTGGCAGCGTACCGTTTTCAAGAGGTACCTGTATTAGATCGTTGTTGCTGTCAAAATATCTTAGGGTTCCTGTCTCCCCGGGGATCTTGAAGCTGGTCCAGTAGGTGTAATCGCTTAATGAAACAATTCTTCGCAGAAAGAAGCTGCCCTTCCCCGGGAGACTGTTGTTGGTCTGCACAAATGATACCTGTTCATTTACCTTCTGGTAGTACTCATTGAATCCGCTTGCGGATGCTTCAATTGAATCTACTGACACTATAATCATTGAAACCATAAGAATCAAAAACAGTGCCCTTACTGGATGCCTATTCATAAATCGTCCTCCTTTTGTCAAAAAAAGATTGTCAAATAAAAATCATTTTTAACTATTTTTTGTGGTATTCCAATATATTTCTGATGATTTCCGACTCAACACTTCCAGGTTCTGCATATCTCCACGAGACATTTTCATAGTTAAGATATCAGGTTTCTATAATATTGTCATCTGTATCATAAGTATATGCATCTGAAACCTTATACCGAGAACCATCGAGGTCGATATGCCATAGAAGCTCATCTCTACCGCATTCATTTCCTTCAAGATTGATATCATGCTTCACCCACACGTCAATAACGTTAATTTTCTCCTCATAATCGACTCTCTCTTCGATTGAGGAACTGTTGAAATACCAGCTTCCAAGGGAGTCGTCAGCGACATGGATATAAGGGTCACTATTACGATCTTCTAGCAGGAGCAGGATTATAATAAATCCAAATAATAATAATAGCGCAAATCCAATCAGTAAAATGTCCTTGTTTTTCATTCAAATCACCTATTCAATTATACCCTATTTAGATGGGAATGCTCATCTTTCAGGTTACAGTTTCATTACAGAA
>JBNJCX010000071.1:0-7076 GCA_051744365.1 Bacillota bacterium | reverse complement strand
CACTATATAAAGACAAAAACAATGATTTATTATATAATAGTCTCAGAGGGATATACTGAGACTATTATTTTTGGAGGGATATATATGGAAATTATAAATGACCTCAAATCCATGCGGGAGGTATACTGGACCAACCCTGGGTACAAGAAATTTGATAACATAAAAAACGAGCTTCCAATATCTGTGGAGGATGTGGTGGAGGCTGAGAAGCGACTTCATCGCTTTGCACCCTACCTTGCAAGGGTATTTCCCGAATCGGGAAACGGTATAATCGAATCACCCATATCACATATCCCGGAGATGATGAGCTGGATTGAACAAGAATGCGGGAATGCAATTCCAGGGGAGCTGTACTTAAAGAGGGATGACCTCCTTTCCATAGCAGGATCAATCAAGGCAAGAGGTGGAATCTATGAGGTTCTTAAATATGCGGAAACCCTGGCAGTAGAAAATGGAATGCTGGATTATGACCATGACTATAGAATGCTTGCAGAGGATGAGTTTGTGAAATTCTTCAGCAAGTACAAGATTCAGGTGGGAAGCACTGGTAACCTGGGCTTGAGTATCGGGATTATGAGTGCAAAGCTTGGATTTAATGTTACGGTCCATATGTCCTCTGATGCCAAGCAGTGGAAAAAGGATATGCTTAGGTCAAAGGGCGTAACTGTTATTGAATACCCGGATGATTATTCAAAGGCTGTGGAGGAAGGCAGAAAGAATTCCGACAGTGATCCAATGAGCCACTTTGTGGACGATGAAAAATCAAAGGATCTTTTCCTGGGCTATGCAGTTGGCGGAATGAGAGTCAAGAGTCAGCTCCAGGAAATAGGCGTGATCGTTGATGAAAAGCATCCACTTATAGTGTATCTTCCCTGCGGAGTGGGAGGTGGACCTGGTGGAGTTGCATATGGTTTGAAGCTAAGCTATGGAGACCTTGTTGAATGTCATTTTGCAGAGCCTACACATTCTCCATGTATGCTTCTGGGTCTTGCAACCGGTAAGTATGATGGGATATCAGTTGAGGATATCGGGCTGGACAACCGGACTGAAGCTGATGGACTCGCAGTAGGAAGACCTTCTTCCTTTGTGGCAAAATTGATGGACAAGCTCCTTACGGGAGCATTTACCATAGAGGACGACAAGCTGTTCAAGTACCTGAAAGCATTGTACGAAAGGGAAGATATTTTTGTTGAACCCTCAGCGACTGCAGGCTTTAACGGATTGTTTTTAACTAAGGATAGATATGTTGACAAGGAGCCGGTACAGCTGGTTTGGTCAACCGGAGGGAGTCTGGTCCCGGCTGACGAAAGAGAAAGGTTTCTTGTGAAATAATCTAACTGGAAAGGTGGATTTTTATGAAGATAAATATTGAAAGAATCAAAAGAGATATCAACAACCTGGCATCCTTCAGCTCTACACCTGGTAAGGGAATAACAAGGCTCGCATTCTCCAAGGAGGACATTCAGGCAAAGGGATATTTAATGGCTCAGATGGAGGCTGCAGGGCTTAAGGTTTACCAGGATGGTTACGGGAGTCTCTTCGGCAGACGGGAAGGAACAAATCCTGATCTTCCAGTGGTAATGATAGGATCACACTATGACACGGGAATAGGTGGAGGACCATTTGACGGAGTTGCAGGGATAATAGCTGGAATTGAAATAGCTAGAATTCTCAAGGAGAACAACGTTACCCATACTCACCCCATAGAGGTTGCTGCCTTCAATGATGAGGAAGGTGGCAGGTTCGGAAATGCAATGTCCAACAGCAGGGCAATGGCAGGATTTATGCAGGAAGAAGAATTGGATAAGGCAAAGGATTCAAAAGGCAAAACCCTCAGGGAGGCAATGGATGAGTATGGTATCAAGGTTGACCTGGAAGCGGCCAGGAGGGAAAAGGGTTCAATCAAGGCATTTCTGGAGCTTCATATTGAGCAGGGTCCAGTTCTCGAGAAGACTGGCAAAGAGGTAGGCATAGTAAGCTCTGTGGTAGGACTGTACAGATACGAAGTAAGATTCAGGGGATTGTCCGGCCATGCAGGTACAACCCCTATGTTGGGAAGAAAGGATGCCCTTGTTTCAGCAGCAAAGTTTATTGTTGCGGTAAATGAAATTGCAAGGAAGGTAGGGAAGGATACGGTTGCCACTGTTGGTGAGGTGACCATCTATCCCAATGCTTCAAATGTGATCCCCGAGTTTGTAAAGCTTTCTGTGGATATTCGGTCCTCGGAGTCTGAAACGATCCGCAGGATGAGCGAAATGATACACAAGGAGCTTGAGAAGATAGGCTATGCAGACCCGGTGGAGATAGATGTAAGAAGAGGAGTATATGTCCCACCTGTTGCAATGAGCCAGGAAAATGCTGAAATTATCAAGAAACATGCAACCGATCTTGGACTCCAATATGAAATAATGAATTCCGGAGCTGCCCATGATGCAATGGTTATGGCTTCACTGGCCCCTTCAAACATTGTCTTTGTTCCAAGTGTGGGTGGAGTAAGCCATAATCCGGAGGAGTGGACAGAGTATGAGGACCTTTACAATGGAATGCAGCTGATGCTCAACACTGTTGTTGACCTAGCTGAATAATAAGTTGAAAATGGCCTGCTGCCTAAGGGGAGCAGGTTTTTTTATGTCTTGACAACGAACATGTGTTCTGATATATTTTTCTTAGTCCATTTTTCAATCAGGGTATCGAAATACAATGCTCACGCCACGAGCTGCTTCAGGAGGTAGATATATGGAGGAATTGGTTGAACGGGATATTTTTGTTATGATTCCTTCCTACGAAGGGGAATCAGGGAATTGTACCAGGCTTTATTTTATGGAGGGAGTCCAGGTCGTCGGCTTTACGCTGAGGACCTTCTTAAGAAAGCTCTGCTCCTATCATCATTTTGATCTTAGAGCATCCAACAATCATTATGGGAAGTTGATTTCAGCGAGGAGCAATCTGCCCATACCCATAAAGACAGATACAATTTATATTCAGCTAAAGGTAAGGGAACCTATCGGCAAGGATGATGGTGCCATGGGCTATTTCAAGCTCAGCAAAATTAGAAAAATATTCTCCAGGGAAGGAGTTACATTTGTTCGGATGGAAAATGGCGTCGAGTATCCATGTCTCTGCACAGTCCAGACGGCCAACAAACAGTTGAAACAGGGGAATCTTGTGCGGGAGCTGATGGAAAAGAAGAAGGGAAAGCTGGTAAGTGAGGCTATGGAATACTATACGAACCAGGACGGACCGGCCATGAAGTCAGATATAGCCAGACTTTACATGAAATTGGATGCATTGCTTTTGAAAATTGAAAACCCATACGAGTAGCTGTGTGAAAAGCAGCTGCTCTATTTTTTTGTTTTCAACTTTTTCCTGTTATTCTCAAATCACCCGGGAAAACAAGAAGGCGCCTTGAAAGGAGAAAGGCTTGGACAGGACAATACAGGAAATTTATCTGGATGCTTCAACAGGCAAGGGGGAGGCACTTGCAGAGCTGATAGTGAGACTTCAGCCGCTGGTAATATCCTCAATCAAAAGGTACTACAACAAGAAGGATGAAATGGACGATCTGGTTCAGGAGGGAAGACTGGAAATTATCCTGGCAATGGAGGATTACAGGAATGATTACAGCGTTCCATTCCTTGGATACATCAAATCCAGACTTAAATATCTTTATCTAGGCAAGAACAGAATCAGGAAGGAGCTGTCACTGAATGTGACAATAGGTGAGGATGGCGAGGAGCATATTGAATTGCTACAGGACGAGTTCAATATGGAGGGACATTATCTCAAGATGGAGGAAAAAGAAGCTATCCTACTTATGGTTCGAGGGCTTCCAGGGAGGGAAAGACAAGTTGTTGAGGGCTACTATTTCCTGAACCTGTCAATTGGAGAAATTGCAAAAAAATATGGAATAACCTATAGAAGCGTTATCAACACTAAAAAGAGGGCATTGAGCAAAATGAAGAAGAGAATGGAGGAGAAGAATGTATAGAAAAGAGCATATAAGGTATAATTACGCAAATAGAATGGGAAGGAAACCGGAGTATATTGTTGTACACGATACGGGAAATCCAAGACTGGGTGCAGATGCAGCTGCCCACTTCCAATACTTCAACTATCCTGGAAGAAACGCATCCTCCCATTACTTTGTGGACAGCAGGGAGATCCTGCAGATTGTGGAGGATTCCTTCGCTGCCTGGCATTGCGGAGATGGAAGGGGAAGATATGGAATAACAAACAGCAATTCCATAGGAATTGAGCTTTGCATAAATGCTGATGGAGACTGGGAGGAAACAAAAAGGAAGGGGCTGGAGCTTATCAGGCTACTGATGGAAAGACACAGCATTCCCAAGGATAGAGTCATAAGGCATTATGATGCCAGCAGAAAAAATTGTCCCGGAAAGATGAGCGGCACAGGCTGGAGGGAGTGGACCATTTTCTATGATAGAATCTGAGATAATGGACGAATCTTTGGGTATATAAAAAAACAGGACAAAAACAGGAGGTACTTATGGATATCAAGGATACTATCAAGGATATAGCAGAAAATCACCATGGTTTTATAAAGCAGGAGGTACCGGTGATTAAAAGTCTTGCATACAAGATACTTAAGGTGCATTACGAAGACTGCAAGGATGAGCTGGTTGCCGTTCACAGACAATATGGACGGGTCCAGAATGAGCTTGAGCTGTCGCTTGTAAAAAAGCAGATGGTGTTATTCCCCATGGTATGGGACTATCGGAAGAAACCTTCAGAGGAGCTTCTAAAGGAAATCAGGGAGGTAATAGATGAGGTCGAAATAGACAACATGCTTCTCTTAAGGGAGCTGGATGGGCTTAGGAATGCAACAAACAACTATAAAATGCCTGAAAGCGGATGTGCCACCTATGACAATACCTACAGAAAGATGGAAAAGTTGGAGGAAGAGGTAAGAAAATATATCGATATCGAGAATGATATGTATAGGGAGCTTTTGGAATAAATGGAGTCCCGGGTTGATCCCGGGATTTTTCCTTTGAAAACTTAAGTATGTTATACTTTAGTTATTACATAAGAAAGAAGGGTCGTAATGGGAGTATTTCTAATGCTTTTATCAGCTCTGTTCTTTACCCTGAGTACATACTTCGGAAAGCTGGTCTCCAACTATACTGAAATGGATGCTCTTGTAACATCCTTTGTGAGATATTTCCTTGGAACAATAGGTTTGGGTTCTTTTATGTTTTTTAGAGACATATCCTTCAAGCCCGTAATGAAGAAGCCGGTGTTTATCCGATCGGCATTGAATGCCACTGCACTGATTCTCTTGACGGCATCCCTTAACTACACCACAATAACAAATGCCAATATGATTCACCTTACATATCCTGTTTTTGTTTTTCTCCTCGCTAGATTTATTACGGGAGAAAAGCTTAAGCCTTCTGCATTTGTATATCTATTTTTGATTTTGGTAGGTTCATATATTGTATCCGACCCTAATCTGAATCACGTAAATACCGGAGATTTGATATCACTGGGCTCCGCGTTTTTTGCGGGAACATCCATCCTATACCTGACAGAGGCAAGAAAATCTGAGTCAAGCATCATAATAGTATTCTATCTTATGCTGATTGGTTCATTCCTGAACTTTCCACTGGTGATAGATGACCTTGGACTGCTTTCCCTGGGCTCTGCGGGTATTGTCCTTCTTGCGGCTGGGACAGGATTTCTCGGCCAGGTGTTTACCACAGAGGGCTTTAAGTATGTTGATTCAGCAACAGGCTCCATACTATCATCCAGCAGGATGGTAATGGCCGCTCTGATTGGTTATTTCTTCCTGTCGGAGCCCCTTGGCTTAAGGATAATCTCAGGAATTGTTCTTATATCAGTTGCCCTTGTGGGAGTAAGCGGGTACTTGAAGATTGCAATTGAAAAATCCATATATAAAAAAAGTCGGTTGGACAGACAGGGGGAAGAGAAATGAAGATACTTGTTGCATCGGATTCATTCAAGGGTTCAGCAGGAACCATGACAGTGGCTGAAAACCTGGAAAAGGGATTTCTTAGGGTATACGCAGGTGCAGAGTTTATCAAGCTGCCTATGGCAGATGGCGGTGAAGGAACTGTGGAGACCCTGGTTGAGGGTACGGGCGGAAGGTATATCGAAGAAACCGTCTCAGGACCACTGGGAGACAAGACAAATGCAAAATACGGGGTGATCCAGGATACCGTTGCCGTTATTGAAATGGCACAGGCATCAGGACTTGTCCTTATTGAGGAAAGCAGAAGAAATCCCTTGATTACAAGCACCTATGGCACAGGTGAGTTGATTGTTTCCGCCCTTGAAAAAGGATTTAAAGAAATATACATTGGAATCGGTGGATCTGCCACAAATGATGGTGGGGTGGGCATGGCCAAAGCCCTCGGATACAGGTTTATGGATAAGGATGGTCATGAGATTCCAGAAGGCGGAGGTGGCCTGGAGAAGCTACACAGAATTGATGCCTCAGGCAGGAATCCCTTGCTTGATGGAGCCCATATAACCGTTATGTGTGATGTGGACAATCCTCTCTACGGTGAGGATGGAGCGGCTTATACATATGGGCCTCAAAAGGGAGCTGACAAGGATATGGTCAGGCTACTGGACAAGAATCTCATTCACTATTCAGTGATCATTAGGAGAGACCTTAAGCTTGATATAGCCCATATACCAGGCTCTGGCGCAGCTGGCGGACTTGGTGCAGGTTTGATGGCCTTTTGTGGTGCAGAGCTTAAGCCTGGCATAGAAATGGTCATGGATATGCTCCACTTTGACAGTCTATTGGAAACAGTGGACATTGTATTAACGGGTGAAGGAAGAATGGATGGGCAATCCCTTAAGGGAAAGGTCCCTGTTGGGGTTGCCGGACGTGCGATGAAGAAGGGAGTACCGGTTGTTGCCGTAACAGGAGGGATAGGTGAAGGAGCCGAAGTTCTTTATTCTGTGGGTATTGACCTTATAGTTCCAATTGTTGACCGACCGATAAGTCTTTATGAAGCAATGACTGGTTCAGAGAAGCTCCTTCTGGATACAGGGGAAAGAATTGGGAGAATTGTATTGCTTGG
>JBNJCX010000070.1:0-7088 GCA_051744365.1 Bacillota bacterium | reverse complement strand
AACTATAAATCAACTTCCTTTATCCGGAAAACATTTTCCTGGAATCAACCTTAAACATCTTAATATCAACGATCCTTTTTCACATAAAAAAATGCGATTATAAGTATTAGCTTATAAACGCATTTTTTATTCTCTTTATTTTCCATATAATGGTTCTCAATTTTAAAATTGATTTCTCATATTGAGAATTGTTAATTTATATCTGAAAGCTTTCGATAATAAGTAGCCAAACTAATACCTAGATTATCCGCTGCCTTCTTTTTTCCCTCTGTGCTATTTCCAAATATTCTTGATGCTTTTGCAACCTCTTTTTTTTCAAGTTTTTTCAGAGAAATCACATCATTATTATAGTAATTACTATCTTCATTATCTTTTTCGGTAATGTCGTCAAAGAAATCCATAGGCAACGTGTTATTGTCGAGTATTCCATCAGCCTCCATCATATTTACCATAAACTCGATGGTATTCTCCAACTCACGAACATTCCCCTTCCAGTAATGATTCTCAAGTAAATCCATTGTACTGCTTGGAATGTAGCTATATGACTTTTCTAATAAGAGCACGTATTTCTTTATAAAAAACTTTGCCAGTTCTTTAATGTCCTGTCGCCTTTCTCTTAGTGGTTGAATATTTATTGGGATAACATTTAATCTATAGTATAGATCCTCCCTGAATTTTTTCTGGAACATCATCTCTTTTAAATCCCTATTAGTTGCTGCAATTACCCTTACATCTAAAGGTATAACCTGATTTGATCCAATTCTGGTTATTGTCTTTTCCTGCAATGCTCTCAATAGCTTTCCCTGTAAATAAATTGGTATATCTCCTATCTCATCAAGAAAGATTATTCCCTGATTTGCCAGCTCAAACTTACCTATTCTTCCTTTTGGATCAGCACCACTAAATGCACCCTTAACATACCCAAATAATTCACTCTCTAATAGTGATTCCGGTATGGCAGCACAGTTTACTGCAACAAATTTTTGGTTTGTTCTCTCACTTTCACACCATATTGCAGTTGCTACCATTTCTTTGCCAGTTCCGCTTTCCCCTGTAATCAATACTGTAGATTTTGAACTAGCGACTTTTCTAATATTCTTTTTAAGCTCAATTGTAGCATTGCTTCTACCAATTATGTTTTTTGTTTCAAGTGTCTTTAGTGTTGATGTTACATCATAAAGATCCGCTTGAAACTGCTTCATGTTCTTAAATATAAAAATATTATTATATTGATCATTCTTAATCTCAAGAGGATGTATAACCCCGATGGCAAATATATCCTTATTTTCAACAGTTAGCTTGTACTCCAAAGTGTTATTTATTGAATCGCCTGTGCTTGTAATCTCAATTTTCTTCCCTTCGACATCAGAAATCCCCAAATATTTTCTTGCACTCTCATTCCCAGAATTAATTACATTGTCTTTACTAATCAATAGAACACCCTGGTCCATGAAATTAATAACACTATCAAGAGTATTAATTGTTGTGTGGCTAATTTCCCTTTCTTTAGTTTCCGCCGCTTTTGCAGCAATAAAGTAGGCAATCTGCTTAATAAACTCAAGATATAGCCTCTCGTTTTTTAAAATAAGTTTTTTCTGCTCCAATGTACTCCCTACTAATCCAATTATTCCTATAATTTCTTCATTTGATTTAATTGGCATTGAAACTTCAATTGTTTCCTTGCAATTACTCCTATTAGGACAACCTCTGCAGAGAGAGTCCTCGCCCGGACTATATATTGTTTGGGTTTCTCCAGTCTTAAGAATATGCTTGTATACATGTCCTTCATCTGACATATCAATATTTACACCACTAGCATAAATTCCGGTTCCTGCAATACGAAATAGAGTATTATCAACTACTTCGACGTCCACACCGGAAACTTGAGAAATTACATTTGCATATTCTTGAACTATAGTTTGAATTTTATTTAGATCAAACCCCATGATTCCACCCTCTTAAAAACTTATTTAAGCTATGTTAATAAATTACAGCGTACTCTGATATTACCATTGTTGGTTAAATTTTTCAAATATATATTGATCAATTCCTCTCCTTCTTGGATCTCAGTCTTGTCAACGGGCTGATTTTGAAAAAAGTCTGGTGTGGACAGTCCTTCCCTCATGGTTCTCAGATTTTTTAAGTACGATTTCTTTTACCCTGATGCTCATACCATATATCATTTTTGTGTAGCTTGACGGGTCAAAGTCCTCCCCGACACGGACGTCGCGTCCGAGGGTTATATGGGGCGTATATTCTCTCTTTTCAAGCTTGAACCCCCTGTCCTTCAATTCCCTGTGAAGTCTTTCCTGAAGCTTGAGAAGTTCTTCGTTCCTCTCAAAACCAATCCAGTATATTTTGCCCGATCTTTTATGGAACCACCCAAGGCCGGACATGTTAAGACTGAATTCTCCGAAGCTTATACTCCTTATTGCATCTTCTACATCCTGTAGTCTTTCATCCTCAACATCTCCAAGAAAATTCAGGGTAAGATGGTTATGCTCAGGTTTTGAGAATCTCCCCTTCCTGGAATCCGCCTTTAGCTTTCCAATGATCTTCTCTATTTCTTTAAGCTGCCCCTCTTCAAGATCTATACAGATAAAAAGTCTCATAATCAACCTCCGTATTCATAGCTTCGGATAGGCCATTTAAGCCTATCCGAATGAAGCCTATTTATCAGTCAGCACCGTATTGCTCCCTTACCATCTGCAGAAGTCCAGCCTTATCCAGAAGATCCACAGGAGCCAGGAATGTTATTGTGGCAGTTCCAGGGTATCTTCCTATTTCCAGTCCTCCGTTGATAGTGGTCCTGTTTTTTACCTCTGGAACAGTGATTCCAAGTACTGAGGCTGCTCTTTCCAGACCGTTGTCTATTGCAATATTAAGGTTTTCCCCAGTTCCAACAAAGGATATGGGTGCAGTTTCCTCAAATTCCCTTATTCCAATCTGTTCACCCAGTGCCCAAGCCTTGTTCTTTTCCGCTTCGGTAATCGGCTTGGCAAGATGTGGCAGGTCCTCCTGCAATGGGAGTATAATCGGGCCATCAAGCTTTAAGTTCTTCAATATCTTCACCTTTAAGGTCACAACTGCTGAAACATCAGTGGTGTGGCCTGCTATTTCACCATCTCCCTGCATTCCGTGGACATCTCCTACGTATATTCCACCGCCATCAACCTTGACGGGACAGATAACCACCGCTCCCTGTCGAACCCTGTTGATATCCATATGCCCGTCTGTCTTGCTTCTTTGAAGGGTCTCATTATCTATTGCATACTCGTGTGGAGCTCCAATCAGGAAGGAACCGAAGTCCCCGGCATTATGGGAATCAGGCATTGGAACAGAAGGTGTTGTCCCCAGCTGTCCAATAAATGGTCTCATCCTTGAAATATTACCCGTTATATCATGGGGAGCAAATGCCACGATAGGATTCTGGATTGACATATCCGGAATAGCCATTACCTCCTTTGCCTTCTTTGCCATTTCCTCTGCCTTTTCCTTTGTTAGGGTAAGTCCAACCGTCTTCTCCTCATTAAAGGCCATAGTATATCCATGAGTGAATTTAAAGGGTGCTATCTCAGCTCCACAATGGGCGCATCTTACTGAGGTATCACCTATTCCCACCAGCACTGTGTCCGGATGCTTTGTTCCGCAATGAGGGCATTTACCCGCAACAAATGGATCTCCATCAAAGTTTTCAGGTATTGTGAATTCATTACCTGAGGCCACAACCGATGATGTCACCACCACAGACTTGATATATACAGCTATTGCATCTCCCACCTGTGCACCTTCCACAAATACGGGCTTTGTAACCTCATGGCCACCCCTTAATGCCGGTGTAATCATGGGCCCCCAACAGCCTGGAGCAGTATTTGCAATGATCATACCCCCGTCCTTAACAGGACCCAGCATAGGTTCATTGGGATCAAGTACTCCATTGGTCAGTTCATTTACCAGTACAGTTTGATTTGCCAAAACAATTCCCTCCTCATTAGTTTCTCTTTTTGCCATCCATTGTTTATATACCCCTTACAATAGGAAAACCCTAAAATTTATGGAAGGTATTCTCAGAAGTGGTATACTATTGTAAAAGACTAAATCATCGAGGTGCGTTATGAAAAAATACTCCCTGTTTTTTTTCTATTTGCTGACAATTATATTTCTTGAGACTTTTTTAAGGCTTCAATTCAAGGAGACCTTCATTAGCATGGGTCTACCTCTATCCCTCCTTTTCGGTATAGAGTTTGCCTCGGGAATGTATATACTATCAACACTCTCCGGGAGGAAAACAAACATTGTAATATCATTTCTTTTAGTAACAACACTTTCTATACTGTTTGCTTCCCAGCTGGTCTATTACAGGATATTCAGAACCTTTTATATCGTCTACTCAGTAGGCAATGCCGGGGATGTAATGGAGTTTGCAGATATTGCATTAAGTGCAGTGTTGAGCAATCTGATTCCTGTTATGATAATACTTCTACCAGTGCCTGTTTTTCTGGTACTCAACAGAAGGGACATCCTGGAGTTCAGTTCAGACAACTCCCAGAAGGCTTTTCTCCTTGTACTGAGCATCCTTTTTCATGTTTTGGGTCTTCAGGTTGTTGATATCGGCAGCAGAGAAGTCAACTCTCCCTATAACCTTTACTACAATATCCATGAGCCGACCTTTGCTGTAGAAAACCTGGGACTCCTTACCTATATAAGACTGGATGTAAAAAGACAGCTGGTGGACTGGAATCCAAGGAGCAAGCCATCAGAAGAGATCCTTAAGGAGTATGCACTGCTCTCATCAGGAGAGCAGCTCTGGAATGAGGATTTATCCTTGGAGGATGCGAAATCAAATTTCAATATAATGGACATTGATTTCCTTTCGCTGGCTGCTTCTGGGGAGAATGATAAAATCAGAGATCTTCACAGGTACTTTTCCCTGCTTCAGCCATCAAATAAAAATGAATATACAGGGATGTTCAAGGACTACAATCTCATCTTTATAACAGCTGAGAGCTTTTCCCATCTTGCAGTCAGGGAGGATATAACCCCAACCTTATATAAGATGGCACACGAAGGGTTCAATTTCAAGGAATTTTACACCCCAATATGGGGAGTCAGCACAACCGATGGTGAATATGTTGCAACCACAGGACTGCTCCCAAAGACAGGAGTATGGAGCTTTTCCATGTCAAAGGACAATCTGATGCCATTTTCCATGGGCAACCAATTGAAAGAGCTAGGGTATACAGCCAAGGCATATCATAATCACACTTTTGATTACTTTGAAAGGCAGTTGACCCATACAAATATGGGCTATAAATACAAAGGTGTAGGAAATGGGCTGGAACTGGATAATTCCTGGCCGGAATCGGATCTTCAGATGATGGAGAAGACTATCCCTGAATATATTAGTAGCCAGAGATTTCACACTTACTATATGACCGTAAGCGGGCATTTTATATACAAATTCGGCGACAATGATATGGCAGACAAGAACAAGAAGCTCGTTGACCATCTTCCCTACTCTGAGAGTGTCAGGGCATACCTTGCCACACAGATTGAACTGGACCGTGCAATGGAATACCTGCTCGGGGAACTTAAGAAAAATGGAGTTGCGGATAAAACCCTGATTGTAATCAGCTCTGATCATTATCCTTACGGGTTGACTCTGGAGGAGTTGGCCGAGCTGTCAGGAGGCGAGGTTGAAACAAACTTTGAATTATATAGAAATTCATTGATTCTGTATGCAAAAGGCATGGAACCACAAACTGTAAGTGAACCAGCGTCCAGTCTTGATATCCTTCCTACTCTTTTAAATCTTATGGGACTGGAGTATGATTCAAGACTACTTATGGGCAGGGATGTTTTTTCCCACAAACCTCCACTTGTGATTTTTTTTAACAGGAGCTTTATAACTGATAAGGGGAGCTTCAATTCAGATACAGGTGAATTTGTCCCCTCTGAAGCTTTCAAAGAAGTCGCTGAGGAGGAGATGCAAAGGTACAGAAAAATCGTTTCAGAACATATTGACGCAAAATTTCTTTATTCGGGATGGATTCTTCAAACCGACTATTATAGAAAAGTGCTCAGAGGCAATTGATGCTCTGAGCACTTTTCTATTCATTCACTACATTTATTGGGTTTCCCTGTAGGAATCTTTCCAAATTTCCTACTGCCACATTCATCAGTCTTTCCCTGGACTCCTTAGGAGCCCATGATATATGTGGGGTAATAATGCAATTACTTGCCTTAAGCAGCGGATTATCCTCATCTATAGGTTCAGAGGATACCACATCCAGAGCAGCACCAGCAATTCTGCCGCTATTAAGAGCCTCCGCAAGATCCTCTTCAACTATCAAAGGACCCCTTGAAGTGTTGATAATCATTGCTGTTTTTTTCATCTTCTGGATAGACTCCTTGTTTATGATACCCTTTGTGGACTCAAAAAGAGGAACATGCAGGCTTATTACATCTGATTTTTCGAGAATCTCATCCAGTGATGCAAACCTCAGGTTTTCTGTTTCCAATTCAGGCTTTGGAGTACTTGCCATTGCCAATACGTCCATACCGAAAGCCTGGGCAATTTTACCCACAGTGCTTCCAATCCGTCCATAGCCTATTATTCCCATGGTCTTTCCGGCAAGCTCAACAAGAGGATAATTCCAGAAGCACCAGTCGGGATTTTCCGCCCACTCTCCGTTAAATACCGCCTTGCTGTGGGCCCCCACATGATGACACATCTCAAGCAGCAATGCAAATGTCATCTGAGCCACCGCTGTGGTTCCATAGGTGGGTACATTTGACACCACAATTCCCTGTTCCTTGGCAGCCTCAACATCCACGATATTATAGCCTGTTGCCAGCACTCCAACATACTTCAGTTTTGGTAGCCTCTGAATCATCTCACGTGTAAGCAGAGTCTTGTTGAGGAATATTGCATCAGCATCCTTTGCCCTCTCAACAACAAGGTCCTCTCCCCCAGGCTTGTATGCAGTCCTGTTATAGACCGTAAGATCTCCGAACTGTGCAATTCCATCCCAGGATAAATCTCCTGGGTTAAGCGTATATCCGTCAAGTACAACTATTTTCATTTT
>JBNJCX010000069.1:0-7146 GCA_051744365.1 Bacillota bacterium | reverse complement strand
CTTGGAATATTTAAGTGAATAATAGAGACCTATATATCAACTATAGCTAGAAAAAGCATAGCTGGGGAAATCACCCCAGCTTTTTTCATATCATAGGAAAACGTCTATTTCCTATGATATGAAAGGGGCAGTAGGGGATGAAATCCCCTACCCGTATTCAGGAAGGTGCTCAGGCAGCTATGCTGCCGTCGAAGGAAATCCAGGGTTTCCTAGCGAAATCGTCAGAGACGATATTTATGACGAAAAATTCATATAATGGCTGGAATTCCACGGATACAAGCAATATTCTCAATGAAGAAAATTTGGTAGGGCGATAAAGTGAATCTGTTCGTAAATTTCTGAATAATTTTATTGACACCCAAAAAAAAGTAATATAGTATTAAAAATAGAACAGTGTTCTAATATATTGGTATTTGTCCTAAAGACTTCAGGAACAGACTCATACTAGATTATTTTTTGCAAGTCTTCTATAGGCAACCAACAGTGTTAGACAATAGAACACAAGAAAGCAGACTGATGTTCTATTAGAAGGAATCATCCCAATCAGGAAGCGCGGGATGAGAGATTAGTTTTAAAAAGAGGAGGAGATTTTGAATGCCAAAGAAGAAAAGTATCTTGGATCTGTACAAAATGAAGGAATCCGGTGAGAAGGTGGCTTGGATAACTGCATATGACTATCCAACAGCCATGTTTGCAGAAGCAGCAGGGATGGACATGCTTTTAATTGGAGACTCATTGGGAATGGTAACACTTGGTTATAGCGGAACAGTACCTGTTACAATGGAAGATTGTATTTCACACTGCCAGGCTGTAAGAAGAGGTGCTCCCAAAACATTTATTATCGGAGATATGCCCTTTGGTGCATACCAGAGTTCAGATGTGCAGGCCGTTGATAATGCAGTAAGATTTCTTAAGGAAGCAGATGTTGATGCTATCAAGTTAGAAGGTGGCGTCAGAGTAAAAAGCAGAATCCGTGCAATCACTGATGCAGGTATAACTGTATTTGGACATATCGGACTTACTCCTCAAAGCTCAGGTCAGTTGGGTGGATTCAAGGCACAGGGTAGAGATGTAAAGAATGCAAGAGGAGTTATTGAAGATGCATTGGCAGTACAGGAAGCAGGAGCATTGGCTCTTTTAGTGGAAGCCGTGCCACCTGAATTAACTAAATTTATTGCTGAGAAACTTGACATCCCAGTATATTCAATCGGAGCTGGAGACTGTGATGGACAGCTGCTTATAAGTAGCGACATGGTTGGAAAATTCCAGGCGTTCACACCTAAATTCGTTAAGAAGTATGCAAACGTTGCTGAGATTGAAACCAACGCATATAAGGAATATGTGAAAGACGTAAAGGAAGGCGTATTCCCGTCTGACGAATATGTATACCATATAACAGACCCAATAGAGGAATTTGAGAAACTGTTTAAGGAATTTGAATAACAAGCAACCAAGATAGATAATAGCAAGAACATTACAATTAAAATTACTAACTAATCGGAGGTAAAAAAAATGGCTTTTAAACAAATGATGGACTATATGAAAAATGAAACAAAATTTCCAATAAAAGATAGGTATGATCTGCCTTCATCAACTCAGACTTTTGAAGGTGGAGCTCATTATAGAATGGAAATCACAGGGATTGAAAGTGCTAAGAACTTTGAGAACCTTGTCAAAGAGATTGACAAACAAAAGGCTGTAATACACAGAGTAATCGGTATGGTAGGCGGTACAGCATTGATAGATAAAGCTCAGTTAAAAGAATATGCACAGATATCCGCTGATGCAAAAATTGAAGCTCTAGTAAACCCAATGGCTTCAAGAGCATGGGACGGAGGAAGTCAATATAAAACTCCAGAAGGATATGTTTCAGGCATGAGACTTAGAGGTCAAGACAACATGTATCTGTGGCTAAAGGAATTTGATCGTTGTTTAAACGCAGGAATTAGAGGATTCTTAATTACTGATGAAAGTGTACTTTACATGGTTGTAAAAATGAGAGCAGCAGGAGTAATACCTGCTGATACCAAGTTCAAGGTTTCTGTATTTGCTGGTCATGGCAATGCGGTAGCTGGTAAGATGCTTGAAGATATGGGAGCAGATAGTTTTAACCCATTGGCTGATCTTACGCTTCCAATGTTTGCCGCAATAAGAAGTACAACATCTATTCCAATGGATGTATATATGAGTCTTGTTGATTCAATGGGTAATATTCAAAGACATGTTGATGCAGATGAGATAGCAAGAATATGTGCTCCAGTCTACTTCAAGTTTGAGCCTGGAAAGAATGAAATGGGTATCTACAATGCTTGGCATGATGATGAGCCATTGGATAGACTAATACCAGTCAAGGTACGTATGGCAAAGATCGCTAAGGAATGGTGCGATGAAAGTGAAACTGAATTGGTGTTCAATGATTACAAAGAAGACTTATCAATTCCAAGACCATAAAGGTGGGTGTAAAAATGAGTAACAATCCTTTTGATACAGCTTTAGCTACATTGAAGGAAGCCAGTGAGCTGGCAAATCTTGATCCAAATGTAGTAAAGTATCTTTCAAAACCAAAAAGAATCTTCCAATTTACAATTCCAATGAGAATGGATAATGGAGATTACGAAATATTCGACGCTTTCAGGGTTCATTATAACGATGCCCTGGGTCAGGTTAAAAACGGAATGAGATTTGTGCCTGATCTTGATCTCGATATTGTTAAAGCTTTGGGCTTCTGGATGACAATTAAGCATGCGGTCGCCGGAATACCAGCAGGTGGTGGAAAGGGTGGAATTAAAGTAGACCCAAGAAAGTTGTCTGAGGGAGAGCTGGAACGAATTTCCAGAGCATTTATCAGAAAGCTTCCCGTAAAGGGAGCATGGGTTGACGTTCCTGGTGCAGATATTGGAACCAGTGCCAAGACAATGGCATGGATGCTTGATGAGTACGAGGAAATCAATGGATTTCACAGTCCAGCGGCAATCAACGACAAACCTGCAGAAACAAACGGAACTCTTGGCAGCATGGAGGCGACAGGAACCGGAGCCTTCTACGTAGCAATGGAAGTAATGAAGGACAACAATATTCCAAAAGGGGCTACAATAGCATTCCAAGGATTCGGAAATGTAGGAAGAATAGCCGCAAGACTGCTTCACCAGGAAGGCTATAAGGTTGTTGGTATTGCGGACCTTACAGGAGGAGTATACGATTCAAGTGGAATCGATATTCCAAAGCTTGAGGAATACGTAGCCGAGAACAAGAAAATAGAAGGATTTCCAACTGAAAAGCCAGTGGATGTGAACAGCGTTCTTGAACTGGATGTTGATATTCTTATGCCTGCTGCTGTTCAAAGTGTAATACATGAGAAGAATGCAGATCAGGTTAAAGCCAAGATAATTATGGAATGTGCAAATGGACCTGTAACTCCAGAAGCAGAGAAGATGCTGGAGAAAAAAGGCATCATGGTAGTTCCGGATGTTCTGACAAACTCCGGCAGCGCAATAGTCTGCTCATTCGAAAGAACACAGGGACTGACAGATGATTACTGGGAGCTTGACAAGGTAAATTCAAAGCTCAAGGAGCAGATTACAAAGGCATATAAGCAGACGTATGAAACAGCTGAAAAAGAAAAGACATCTATGCGAAATGCTGCCTGGATAAATGCACTTAGAAAAATTGAGAAATCAATGAAGGCTCGTGGCTGGGTATAGAAAAATGAGAAAAAGGATTTCTTAAATATGAGAGCCTTTTTCCGACCCTGGTTCTTTGGTACAATGGACCTATAAAAATAGAAAATGTACTAAGAATTTTGGAAAGGGTGAAAAAAATGTCTATAAATAAGACCCAGCATACTCCGAAATACCCGGTTCTTACAATAGAAAAGGCTTTGGAGGTAATGGAAATATTGGCTGAAGAAGGCTTCCAGGAAGGATTGGGGGTCAGTGAATTAAGCGTAAAGCTAGATATAGGCAAAAGCACTGTCCACCGTATACTGGAAACACTGGCTGCAAGAAACTATATTGAGCAAGATCCTGAAACTAAAAAATATCGGTTGGGATGGCGCTTGTTTGAAATTGGGAATATTATTCCTCAACAGCGTAATCTTTCAAATGTTGATATAAGTATACTACAGGAACTATGCAACAAGTATGAGGAGACCGTCAATCTTGGCGTCAGGGTTGAAGACAGTGTCGTTACCATTTCAAAGGTGAGTGCAAAGACAAGCCTTATTGCAAATCTGCAGATCGGTGCAAGAGAACCCCTTCATGCAACTGCAATGGGCAAGGCTTTGATTTCGGATATGACAAGGGAAGAAGTGATTAATATATTAGGAGAAGGTCCCTACCGTAGTTTCACAAGCTTCACCATAACAGGAATTGATGAATTGATGGAGGAGCTGCGAAGAATTAGAAAACAGGGATTCAGTATGGACGATGAGGAAGTTTCACCTGGACTTACATGTATAGCAATGCCCGTCAGGAATTATGACAACGAAATAGTAGCTGCCATAAGCGTAAGCGGTGCAAGCATCCGACAAACCTACAGCAAGATCGACGATATCAAGATCGGTCTAAAGGATGCCACAGAAAAGCTTTCATACTTCCTGGGCTGGCAGGGCAAACAGGTAGAGACGGCAGAGTCTAAATAAAGTCATAATGAGGGAGCTGACTTTAGACATGGATTGGATAAAAGAAGAATCTGAAGAATTGCAAAATGAGCTGGTGGAGCTTAGAAGAGATTTCCACTCATATCCGGAATTGGGGTTTGAAGAACATCGTACAAGCAGAAAAATCGGGGAGTATCTTCAAAGTCTGGGACTTGAAACCGAACGAATAGCAAAAACCGGCGTTGTATCAATGATTGACGGGTCTGAGGACGGGCCGGTATTGATGCTAAGGGCAGATATGGATGCACTTCCTATTCAGGAAGAAAACACTGTATCGTACGTTTCGACAAATCTCGGTGTAATGCACGCATGTGGACATGATGCTCATATTGCAATGCTCTTGGGAGCAGCTAAGATTTTATCTAAGAACAAGGGAAAAATAAAGGGAAAAATCAAACTGGTTTTTCAGCCTAATGAAGAAAATGCAGGAGCCTTGCCGATGATTGAAGACGGAGTATTGGATGATCCCAAGGTTGAGGCTGCAGTGGGATTGCACATCTGGACTCCATTGCCATCAGGTGTTGTGGGGATATCATCAGGGGGGGTTATGTCTGGATTGTATATTTTCGAGATCAAAGTCAAAGGCTATGGAGGACACTCCGGTTATCCTGAAACTGCAATAGATCCTGTAATAGCAGCATCTGATATTGTATTGTCCGCTCAAAGAATCCAGACTCGAGAGATCAGCAGCATGAAACCAATGACAATGATCTTTGGACAGATTAACGGAGGAACAAAGGCAAATATTATACCCGATGAGGTTATTTTGGAGGGCTCAATCAGAACATTATACGATGACTCAGGCGATCCGCCCATTTATCGTTTGGAAAGATTGGCCAGAGATGTATCTAAAACTCACGGATGTGAGTGTGAAATGTCATGGATCAGAGAAAATATTCCTCTCATCAATGATGAGAGAATGACTGAACATATGAAAAAAACAGCAATCGAAGTTGTTGGTGCCGAAAAGGTAGTTCCATATTCAACCATGGCAAGTGAGGACTTTTCGGAGTTTACGGCCAGAATACCAGGTGTTTTTCTTTTCCTGGGTACGGGAAATGAAGAAATTGGAACCAATTTTCCACATCATAATCCAAGATTCAATATCGATGAATCGGTGTTGCATTTGGGTGTGGAGTTGTTTGTAAGGGGAAGCCTTCAGTATTTGGGAAATAGTGCCAAAATCTAACAGAACATTACAAATAGTCGCAATATACCCAAAACATAGAAATAGACAAAGTATGTTGTAGTCCAAAACTCAAAGGAGGAAAGTAGGATGAAAAAGAGCAACAAGAAGTTACTAATGGTATTATTAGGTCTGATGTTGATGGGAATGCTATTGCTTGTTGGGTGCGGCGGTGCAGAGGAGCCAGAACCAGCAGAGGAGCCAGCACCAGCAGAGGAGCCTGCAGAAGAACCAGCAGAAACTGACGGAGAAGCTACTTTAGGAGATCTTTTTGATAAGCCTCTTACGCCAAGACTTGCGTCTGAAGAAATCGAAGGCGACTTCATGACAGTTTGGGCAAATAACTATGGAGATCATATGAGAGAAGTTACTGACGGCAAGTATGATCTTGAAGTTTATGCATATGGTACCATAGGGGATAACAGAGACATTAATGAGCTTGCTCAGCTTGGAGTAGTTGAGTACGTATATTCAGACTATGCATGGATAAGTTCATTTATACCTGAAGCTCAGGTACTGGCACTGCACTATATATGGCCAGAAGAGCGTATGCCTGAAACACTTGAGTGGGTTATGAAAAACGGAGAATTCATGGGAGTTCTTGAAGAGGCGTTCAGAAGAAATGGACTTGTACCACTTGGAGTACTTTATGAAGGATGGCAGACAATCACTTCAAACAAACCAATTGAAACAGTTGATGACATGAATGGATTCAAGGTTAGAATAATGGGATCAGCACTACTTACCCAGAACTATCTGGCATACGGTGCAGACCCGACGCCAATGTCCTACGGCGAGATTTATGGAGGACTTCAAACAAATCTGATAGACGGACAAATCAACCCAATATTTGCAATAAAGAGCATGAATTTCTACGAGGTTCAGGACTATTTCACACAGATTTATGCTGAGCCATTCCTTGGAATTCCAACTGTAAATATGCAGCACTTTGATTCACTTCCTGCAGAAGTACAAGAGGAAATGAAGAACTACTGGGCAGATGCAATAGTTCCTTCAGCAGAATGGATTGATGAGAGACATGAAAAGGAGCTTCAGGAAATGATGGATACAAGACCTGAAATCCAGTATCACGAAGTAACAGGAGCTGAGCTTGAAGAGTTCAAGGAAGCTGGAAGAACAGTTTATGATGATTTCGTTGAAATAGGAGGACCTCAAGGTCAAGAGGTATTGGACACACTTCTTGCTGATATTGAAAATGCAAAAGCTGAATTAGGAATCGAATAATCATAAGAGGATATAAAATTACTGCAACCACCCAGGTGGTTGCAGCGATTTTAGAAAG
>JBNJCX010000068.1:0-7676 GCA_051744365.1 Bacillota bacterium | reverse complement strand
CTTCTCCAACTCATCGACTTAAAGTATTAATATATTGAGGTTAATTATATCAAAATGACTTTCAATGTCAAGTGTGAATTTTATAATTTGTGTTTATCTTTTGATAATGTCACCTTATAATTATCTTTTGATTATGAACAATTACAATTCATAGTCCCCGATGGGGAACACAAACTAACTAAATCCAAGTGGATAACCACCTGGATTTAGTTTAACAAGATATTATTATACGTTGAATCTGAAGTGAACCACATCTCCGTCCTTCATAATGTAGTCCTTGCCTTCTATCCTTACAAGACCCTTCTCCCTTGCGGATGCCATGCTTCCGCCGTGAGTTATCAAGTCGTCATAGTGGATTACCTCTGCTCTGATGAATCCTCTTTCAATATCAGAGTGTATCTTCCCTGCTGCCTGAGGTGCAGTGGTGCCCTCCTTGATGGTCCATGCTCTTGATTCCGGTTCTCCGGCAGTCAGGAAGCTGATAAGTCCAAGAAGCCTGTAGCTTGCCTGTACAAGTTTATCCAGACCTGACTCTGAAAGCCCCAAGTCATTTAAGAATTCCTTTCTCTCCTCTTCATCAAGTTGAGAGATTTCCTCTTCAATTTCTGCACTTATTACAACAGCCTCTGCTCCCTCTGTTGCGGCAAATTCAATTACTTGTTGCACATAAGGGTTTTCATCCTCTGAACCAACATCTGATTCGGATATATTGGCAATGTATATGATAGGCTTTGAGCTCAGCATATTGAAGGACTTTAGAATTGCCGCTTCCTCATCTGAAAGATCAAGGGTTCTCAGCGACTTGCCTTCTTCAAGAACCTGAAGAGCCCTCTTTATTAACTCAGCTTCAAGTCTCATTGATTTGTCGTTTTTGGCAAGCTTCTGAGCCTTTTCTAAACGTCTTTCCAAAAGCTCCATATCTGAGAGCATCAACTCAATGTTGATAGTTTCGATATCCCTTAAGGGGTCAATTCCTCCAGAAACATGGACAACATCTTCATTCTGGAAGCATCTGACCACATGGACGATTGCCTCCACCTCCCTGATATGTGACAGGAATTTGTTCCCAAGGCCTTCTCCCTTGCTGGCTCCTGCCACCAGACCCGCGATATCATAGAATTCGATTGCAGTTGGGACAATCTTTTTTGACTTGTAGATTTCGGCAAGCTTGTAGATTCTCTCATCTGGTACTGCAACGACGCCCACGTTGGGCTCTATTGTACAAAATGGGTAATTTGCAGATTCTGCCCCTGCATGGGTGATTGCATTGAATAACGTGCTTTTTCCTACATTTGGTAGACCTACTATTCCAAGCTTCATTTAAATTTCCTTTCTATATATAAAATAATAACTGGCTTTTATCCACAAGTAAAAATTATATCCTTAATGCTAAAGGTGTGCAACGGATTATTTCTCTTCATAAGATTATACCATAGAGTGATAAGTATGGTCTTCATTAATCTTGTATTAAATACATATTTGTTATAAACTAGTAATATTGGCTCGATACACAAAGCAAATTACGAAATCAGATGGAGTGGTTGTTGTGAGTGAAAAAGATACCACAATTGCAGGCGAAGGCTGCGAGATTCTAGTCCCCTTCAATGAAAGAAAACCCTTAAAGGATATAGAAAGAAGCATAATAAAGACTTATAGAAAGCATGTATGGACGAAGTTTGTAAAGGCCATAAAAGAATATGAACTTATCCAGGATGGCGACAAGATAGCAGTTGCAGTATCAGGTGGAAAGGACAGCCTTCTGATGGCAAAGCTTTTTCAGGAGCTTAAGAAATACGGTACCCAGAACTTTGAAGTGGAGTATATTGCAATGGATCCCGGATATCATCCTGATATAAGGGAACTTCTGGAAGATAACTGCAGCTACCTTGGAATTCCCGTTCATATCTACGAGGCAAATATATTTGAGGTGGCTGATAAAATAGCTCAGGACTACCCCTGTTACATGTGTGCAAGGATGAGAAGGGGAGCGCTCTATGGAAAGGCTCAGGAGCTTGGTTGCAACAAACTGGCTCTTGGTCACCATTACAACGATGTGATTGAAACCACTATGCTCAATGTCCTTTGTGCGGGAAACTTCAAGACCATGATGCCAAAGCTCAAGGCCCAGAACTTCGACAATATGGAGCTGATAAGGCCAATGTATTTAGTAGAGGAAAAATATATTGAAAGATTTATTCAGAATGCTGGGATATGGCCATTGAACTGTGCATGTATGGTAGCTGCCAAAAAGGTTGGAAACAAACGCCATGAAATCAAGGACCTTATTGAAAAGCTAAAGGATGATTTCCAGAATGTTGACAGCTCAATATTCAGGGCTGCACAGAATGTAAACATGGAGGGTATTCTCGGATGGGAAAAGGACGGAGAAAAGAACTCCTTTCTCGACGAATATTAGGGGGATTTTTTTATGAGACTGATATCCTGGAATGTAAACGGGATACGAGCAAATATAAAAAAGGGCTTTATGGACCGTTTCAAGGAGCTGGATGCCGATATATTCTGCCTTCAGGAGACAAAGATGCAGGAAGGACAGATTGAACTGGAGCTTGAAGGCTATTATCAATATTGGAATTCAGCCCAGAAGAAGGGTTATTCAGGAACAGCTGTATTTACAAAGGAGAAGCCCATAAAGGTTACCTATGGAATAGGCATTCCAGAGCACGATTCCGAGGGCAGGGTAATCACCCTTGAATACAAAGATTTCTTTCTCGTGAACGTATATACACCCAATTCAAAGGCAAAGCTTGAAAGACTTGAAGGAAGAATGATCTGGGAAGACGACTTCAAGGATTATCTGAAAGGTCTGGAGGAGACAAAGCCGGTAATACTCTGTGGTGACTTGAATGTTGCCCACAAGGAGATTGATTTGAAGAATCCCGATTCAAACCGTAGGAGCGCAGGCTTTACGGATGAAGAGAGGAACAAAATGACCCAGTTGCTGGATGATGGCTTTATAGATACCTTCAGATATTTTTACCCTGACCAGGAAGGTGCATATACCTGGTGGTCATATATTACAAAGGCGAGGGACAGGAATGCAGGATGGAGAATAGATTATTTCCTTGTTTCAGAGGATCTTAAGGACAGACTTGTGGATGCAAAAATTTTAAGTGATATAATGGGCTCTGACCATTGTCCGGTGGAGCTAGTAATTGACTAGAAAAGAAGGGGTAAAATGATATATACATCAAAACAGTTAATAAAGGTGGTACTGGGACTTTTCATCTTCGCTACAGGAATAGTCCTAACAATAAATGCAGGTCTTGGAGTATCCCCTTGGGATGTCTTTCATCAGGGTATGTCCAGAACCACAGGAATAACAATAGGCCAGGCAAACATCATAGTGGGATTTGCCATCATAATTCTTGATATTTATCTTGGACAGGCAATCGGTTGGGCAACTATTATGAATATGCTTCTTTTAGGAACCTTTATTGACATTCTGATGCTTAACAACCTGATACCCCTGGCAGGCTCATCTGCCACAGGTGTGATTATGATTATTGCAGGGATAATTGTACAGAGCATAGGGTTTTCCATTTACCTTGGACAGGGCATGGGTGCAGGTCCAAGGGATGGACTGATGGTTGTACTTACCAGAAGAAGTGGGAGGTCAGTAAGAGTTATTAAGAGCATTCTTGAGGTTTCTGCTGTTTCAATAGGCATAGTACTTGGAGGAAGTTTCGGTATAGGAACAGTTTTTATGGCATTATTCGGAGGAATAATTTTCCAGATTGTTTTCAGGATAATAAACTTTAGGGTAGAGGCTATAGAGCACAGGTTTATACAGGATGACCTTGCACAAATCAAGAATAGAGCATAAAAAGGATGGCTGAAAAGCCATCTTTTTTATGTGATTTCAAACTTCTGGTTTCTTCTATCCACCTTATGGATATGTGTATTTTTTGAAGAAATACTGTTGATAAAGTCATCAATAATACCAAAGTTATCCCCAAAGTGAAGAGGGAAGAAATGTTTTGGATTTATTTTTTCTATAAAGTAATTGCCCCCTAATGCATAGTGATCACCAAGCCTGGAATCCACTGGGAAGAATGCGATATCAATTTCATGCTTCTTTATCTTTTCTATCTGATATTTGAAATCCTTCTCCATAATTCTTTTTTCATCTTCAGTGTCATCATCCCAATACCACCAGTGGAGGTCTCCGGCAAAGAATATGTTCAGTCCATCCACATTAACCAGGAAGGAAACTCCCTGATCGGTCGAGCCGAAGGTTTCAACTGTGAAATCCATAAAGTTTATTTTTTCGTAAGGACCCATGAGCCTTGTTCTCTCCCCTGGTGAAACAATGATATCATCGCTCAGGATATAGGTTATATCATTGCTTGCAAGGGTCCACATAAATATATCATCATTGAAATGGTCTGGATGGGAATGGCTTACGAAAACTACAACCGGCTTTTCTGGAAGCGCGATATCCCCCTTGAAATAATCGAATACCATAAAGTATTTTTCAGTTTCTATGGTGTAACCGCTGTGATAAATGTATTCAACCTTGATTCTGGGACTTTCCATCTGTTTACCTCCTTTTGGATATACTATCTGTCTACCCAATTTTAGATAGTTTCCACATTGTTTTCATATTCCCTTCACAAAAGAGTTGTAAAATATAGTTAAAGAGAAGGAAGGGAGGTATGGATCATGGATAATAATGATAAAGATTATGAAACACGGAATACGACAGGAGTGGCAGAGCAGGAGATTACAAAGGGCATAGAAGAGGAAAAAACTTCAATTGGGAAAATGGAGAAGAAAAGAAACTTAATTTTACTTGTAGCTATAATACTCCTGGTATCCTTTATGGGAGGAATTGGAGGAGCATATGTGGGGAATACCTATCTTTTCAACGGAAATGAAACTGGCGCAACAACAAAACAGCCATTTACGATCAATCCAAATGACAGTATTACAACGGTTTCTGCGGTAGCTGAAAAGGCTATGAGCTCAGTTGTGGGAATCACTACAATTGAAACTCAGCAATTCTGGTTCTCCCAGCAGGATGTGAGGGGAGTGGGCTCTGGAGTGATTGTCCACAGTGACGGCTATATTCTTACAAACTCCCATGTGGTAGCAGATGGTGAAGCAAATGAGATAACAGTAAAATTTGAAGATGGTGAACAGGTAGAGGGCGTTGTTCTATGGAATGATCCTTTTCTTGACTTGGCAGTCGTAAAGGTTGAAAGAACGGAATTACCTGTGGCAATACTGGGAGATTCAGATGAACTCCATGTAGGAGAACTGGCAGTGGCAATAGGAAACCCATTGGGGCTGGAATTTGAAAGAACTGTGACCAGTGGAATCATATCTGGTCTCAATAGGTCTGTAAGACTTGATGCAGACAATATAAACGAGGACCTGATACAGACTGATGCATCAATAAATCCCGGAAACAGTGGAGGGCCTTTGTTAAATAGCCTAGGAGAGGTTATCGGTATAAATACTGCGAAGATTAAGTCTGCAGAGGGTCTTGGATTCGCAATCCCCATTAATCTCACAAAGCCTATAATAGAAGAGATAATCCAGACAGGAACTCATCAGACAGTAGTTTTGGGAATTACAGGAGTATCCCTACAGGAGTATGAGGCAAGGCTTGGAATAGATCTTGATCCGGAATCAGGGGTTGTGGTAATAGAGGTCCAGCCCGGAAGTGCTGCTGATGAAGCGGGACTGCTTCCTGGGGACGTAATCAAAAGCATTGATGAAAAGGAGATTTCAAATATGGGTCAGCTCAGAAGAGAGCTGTACAGATACAGCTCAGGAGACAGCGCAAAGCTCCAGATAATCCGAAATGGTAAAGAAGAGACTATATATCCACAATTCAAGGACAAAAAATAATCCTGAGGCCAAATTGGCCTCAGGATTCAGTATATTTCTATTTCATATAAAACTCTTCGATATACTCCTCGTAGGACATAGATCTGTCTCTTATTCCTTCGGGTATAATTTCTATAATTCTGTTTGCTATTGTATGGATAAACTGGTGGTCGTGGGAAGCGAAAAAGATATTGCTTTTGTGGTCCCTTAAGCCGATGTTTACTGCTGTGATTGATTCCAGGTCAAGGTGGTTTGTTGGTTGGTCCAGTATCAGAGCGTTGGCTTCCTTAAGCATCATTCTTGAAAGCATGCATCGCACCTTTTCTCCTCCTGAAAGTACCTTTGCCTCCTTTAAAGCTTCATCCCCTGAGAAAAGCATCCTTCCCAGGAATCCTCTCAGGTAAATCTCGCTTTGCTCAACCGAGAACTGTCTCAACCAGTCTACAAGATTCAGTTTTACATCATTGAAAAAGTGGGAATTGTCCTTGGGGAAATATGATGTCGTAATGGTCTGACCCCACTTGTATGAACCGCTATCCGGTTCAATTTCTCCAACTAGAATTTGTAAAAGAGCAGAAACTGCCGTCTCATCTCCGATAAATGCAATTTTATCATTTTTATTAACTCTGAAGGAGATATCCTTAAGAGAAACATCTCCATCAAGATCTTTAGTTAGATTCTCAACTGTAAGAATTTCATTGCCGACCTCTCTTTCAATTGAGAAGCTAACAAAGGGGTATCTTCTGGTCGATGGAGATATGTCATCAAGTGTTATTTTTTCAAGAAGTTTCTTTCTTGAGGTGGCCTGCTTGGACTTTGATGCATTGGCTGAGAATCTTTTAATAAATGATTGCAGGTCCTTTATCTTTTCTTCCTTTTTCTTGTTTTGGTCTCTCATCAACTGTAGGGCAAGCTGGCTTGACTCATACCAGAAGTCATAGTTGCCGACATACATTCTGATCTTGCTAAAATCGATATCAACCATATGTGTACATGCCTCGTTGAGGAAGTGACGGTCGTGGGAGACGACAATTACAGTACCCTCGAAATCACCAAGGAAGTCCTGAAGCCATCTTATGCTTTTTACATCAAGGTCGTTGGTAGGCTCATCCAGTATAAGGATTCCTGGCTTTCCGAACAGTGCCTGGGCAAGAAGGACCTTTACCTTCTCATTTCCCGTAAGGTCTTTAACTTTCTTTTCATGAAGTGACACTGGAATTCCAAGTCCTTGAAGAAGGGAGGATGCCTCGCTTTCAGAACTCCACCCATCCATATCTGCAAATTCACCCTCCAGCTCAGATGCCTTTATGCCATCCGCATCTGTAAAGTCTTCTTTTGCATATATTACATCCTTTTCAATCATTATGTCATAGAGTCTTTTATTTCCCATAATTACAGTTTCAATGACTCCAAAATCATCAAATGCATAGTGGTCCTGACTAAGGACACTCATACGGATATTGGGTGCAATATATATCCCGCCTGTATCCGCATCTAGGTCTCCTGAAAGAATTCTCAGGAAGGTACTCTTTCCTGCTCCGTTTGCTCCAATTACACCGTAGCAATTTCCAGGTGTAAAGGTAAGGTTTACATCGTCAAATAGTTTTTGAGAGCCAAATCTAAGGCTCACGTTATTTACATTAATCAATTGTTCTTCATCCTTTATTTAAATATTTGCATCACATTATTATAGCATAAGCGCTGGTATTATTCAACAATTAAAAGGATCCATGATGGCCCTTTGACATAAATATAGTTTTAAAGCTTATTGGCAGATCCCCACGGATTTGTAATATGGGTCATGTTGGTATGATTTCTTT
>JBNJCX010000067.1:0-7698 GCA_051744365.1 Bacillota bacterium | reverse complement strand
ATAAAGCTGCTTAAAGGCTTGATCTGTACACCTTCGTTTTCAAGATTTTCCCTGATAAATTTTACAAATTCCACAGCCTTTGGATTATCTCCGTGTACACAGATTGAATCCGCCTTGATGGGAATAATTGTGCCATTAACTGTTTCCACTTCTCCATGGAGAACCATCCTCTTGGTCCTATTCAGCGCTATGGACTCATTGTGTATCATAGCACCGGGAAGATTTCTGCTAACAAGGGTACCGTCAGAATTGTAGCCTCTGTCTGCAAAGACCTCATGGGCCACCTTAAGACCCCTTGATTCAGCCAGCCTGGCCAAAGGACAGCCGCTCAGCGCAAGTAGAATAATTTCCTTGTCATAATCCAGGATTCCCTCAATAATCCCTTCAGCCAGCTCCTCGTTAACACTGGTGGTATTGTAGAAGGCACCATGAAGCTTGACATGCTGCAGGCTGGTACCATTGGCTTTTGCAAAGGCATGGAGTGCACCAAGCTGGTATAGCATATAGGCCTTGGCCTCATCCTTTGTGATATCCATGTTTCTTCTTCCAAAGCCCAGCAAATCAGGATAACCCGGATGCGCTCCCACCATTGCGTCGTTTTGGAGGGCCAGCCTTACAGTCCTATCCATAATAAGGGGGTCTCCGGCGTGGAATCCACAGGCCACATTGGCCGAGGTAACATACTGGAGGATATCCCCATCCATGCCCATTTTATAGGCACCGTAGCCTTCTCCCAGGTCAGAGTTTAAATCTACCATTTCTCTCATATAAAAACCTCCTAAAATTTGGATAAATGCATAGTTTAGAGTATATCTGAAAAACAATAATATTTCAACGATACAAAGGGAAATATTATATAAAAAACTTCTCCAAAAGGGATTGACAATTAACAGACAAGAGAGTAATATATACATATACTCATAAGTGCATATGAGAATATTGCCAGAATGATTTAAGGGGAGATATATATGGACCAGTTGACCAATATATTCAAGGTATTGTCTGACCAGACCAGGCTAAGGGTCGTAGTGATGCTGTATAAGGAAGAGCTTTGCGTATGTGAGCTGGTGGGGGTCCTTGATGTATCCCAGCCAAAGATTTCAAAGAGCCTGTCAAAGCTGAGGGACCTTAACCTTGTTGAGGACGATCGTAAGGAAAAGTTTGTGTTCTATAAGCTTAAAAAGGACAACCTGATGCTTAATAAGATTATTGAACAGATTTTGGAGAATAAGGATGAATACCCTCAGCTTGCTGAGGATATGGAAAGATTGGCTGAAAAGGAAAAGTACCTGGACCAGTGCAATCCTGTATCGATACTAGAATAGACTTAGGAGTGATAACGTGGCAATTTTTAGTTGGCTTAACAGCCAGTTGTTGAAAATGGAGTGGCTGTACAATCTTGTGGAGCTGCTTGTCGAGAATGTATTTGGACTTGACATCAACGAAAGAATCGGTGGAAGCCTTCATTTCTTTATATATGATGTTGTAAAGATATTTATACTGCTATCATTTTTAATTTTCACCATTTCATATATCCAAAGCTTCTTTCCTCCTGAAAGGACGAGAAAGATTCTTGGAAAACACAAAGGATTATCGGCAAATATCCTGGGAGCGTTGCTGGGAACAGTAACACCATTCTGTTCATGTTCATCGATCCCATTGTTTATCGGATTCACAAGCGCAGGACTGCCAATTGGAGTAACCTTTTCATTCTTGATCTCATCTCCCATGGTTGATCTGGCTTCAGTGCTTCTTTTGGCAAGTATATTCAACTGGAGGATAGCGATAGCATATGTGGTTGTGGGTCTTATCCTTGCAGTAATCGGAGGATCACTGATCAGTGCTGCAAAGATGGAGGAATATGTGGAGTCATTTGTATTCAACAACAAGGTAATTGATACTGACCAGTTGGAGCTAACCAAAAATGACAGACTGATCTTTGCCAAGGACCAGGTCCTTGAAATAATCAACAGGGTATGGTTGTATGTCATTATAGGAGTTGGAATCGGAGCCATTATCCACAACTGGATTCCGGAGGATGTAATTTCCGCAATCCTCGGCCAGGACAAATGGTACTCGGTGGTTCTTGCAACACTGGTGGGAGTACCGATGTATGCTGATATATTCGGAACTCTTCCCATAGCGGAGGCATTGGTACTTAAGGGTGTTGGGATAGGCACGGCACTTTCATTTATGATGGCTGTAACAGCTCTTTCACTTCCATCCATGATTATGCTAAATAAGGTTGTGAAGGTGAAGCTCTTGGTTGTATTTGCGGGAATAGTGACAACAGGCATCCTGATTATAGGCTACGGCTTCAATGCCTTTGGACACCTGTTTATATAGTGTAATGGACCATGAATAAAAAGGAGGAAAAGAAAATGATAATAAAGGTTCTTGGAACAGGATGCAAGAAATGCCAAAAGACAGAAGCGAATGCCAGAGAGGCAGTAAAGGCTCTTGGTATCGATGCGACAATTGAGAAGGTGGAGGATGTTCAGGGAATTATGTCATATGGCGTAATGGCAACTCCTGCACTTGTAATTGACGAGCAGGTTAAGGTGAAGGGCAAAGTTCCATCTGTTGATGATATTAAAAAGATGCTGTAAAGAAAATCTCCAGGGGATAAATTCGCCTGGAGATTTTAACTTTTGTATTGACAGCATCCTTTTTTACTGCTAGTATATGAGTGTAATCAAATATACGCATATGAGAGGTGAATGATTTGGAGAATATTTTCAAGGCGCTTGGAGACGAGAACAGGCTTAGAATACTAAACCTTCTTTTTCACTACGAGCTGTGTGTCTGTGAATTTGAGGTGATTCTTGATTTGACCCAATCCAATGCATCAAGGCATCTTGGGAAGCTCAAGGGTGTGGATATAATAACGGGCTACAAGGATGCCCAGTGGGTTCACTACAGAATCAGCGATGAGTTCAGACAGAAAAACAAGAAGCTTATGGAATATCTGGAGGCAAGATTTAATCTAGAGAAAGTATACATTGATGATCTAAAAAGGTGCAAGGCATATGTGGAAAGTCCATACACATGCCAGACCATCAACAATGAGAAGGAGCTGGTTCTTTCTCTTTTTGAGAATGTGAGATAATTCTATTTGGATGGAGGCGAAAAAATGACTAAGACAAAGCTGCAGGGGATAAGCTTTTTTGAGAAGTACCTTACAATATGGGTTGCACTGTGCATGGCAATCGGAGTTGCGATTGGAGTCTACCTTCCTGGAATTCCGGCGTTCCTGAGTCAGTTCGAGTACTACAATGTCTCAATACCCGTTGCCATTTTGATCTGGCTTATGATATACCCAATGATGCTTAAGGTTGACTTCAAGAGCGTCAAGAAGGTTGGGGAAAATCCAAAGGGACTTATTGTCACATGGGTGACCAACTGGCTTATAAAACCCTTTTCAATGTTTGCAATCGCATATCTTTTCTTCAATGTAATCTATAGCAATATTATTGATGCTGAGACTGCAAAGCAGTACCTTGCGGGAGCTGTACTTCTTGGAGCAGCACCGTGTACGGCAATGGTATTTGTGTGGAGTCACCTGACAAAGGGAAATCCCGCTTACACACTTGTACAGGTTGCAACAAACGACCTGATTATCCTGGTTGCCTTTGTACCGATCGTTGCGCTGCTCCTTGGAGTAAGCGATATACTTGTTCCCTGGAACACTCTGTTTCTTTCTGTAGTTCTCTTTGTGGTGATACCACTTGCTGCAGGGGTAATATCAAGATCCGTCATAACACAGAACAGGGGACTGGAATACTTTGAGAAAGTATATATCCCAAAATTCAACAATGTTACAATCGGAGGGCTGCTTTTTACCCTGATAATCATATTCTCATTCCAGGGGCAGATTATAATGGATAATCCACTGAATATCCTCCTGATTGCAGTGCCCTTGATTATTCAGACATTCCTGATTTTCTTTATTGCCTATATGTGGGCAAGGGCATGGAAACTGCCTCACAACGTAGCTGCACCTGCAGGTATGATTGGAGCATCAAACTTTTTCGAGCTGGCAGTTGCAGTTGCAATATCAGTCTTCGGAATTACCTCCGGGGCAGCAGTTGCCACAGTTGTAGGAGTACTTGTCGAGGTGCCGGTAATGTTGATTCTCGTAAAGATAGCAAACAATACCAGAGGCTTGTTTACAGCCTGACAACTAGAGTCCCCTTTTTTAGGGGGCTCTAATTTGTGGCAATTATGGTCCATATCTGATATACTATAATTTTGTAACACAAAGAATATAGGAGTATTAAAGAGAAAGGCAAAATATGGATCAAAAAAATAATGCAATTGATAAAACAAAAAAGCCATACTACGGCTGGGTCATAGTAGCAGTCTCGGCCCTTGTGCTTTTCTTTTCCGGGCCAGGGCAGACCTATTCAATATCAATATTCATAGACTATTATGTTGAAAACTTTGGATGGGGAAGGACCCAGGTTTCAAGCTATTATTCAATGGCTACACTGGTTGCGGGCTTTGCCCTTCCAATGATTGGAAGGGCAATAGACAAGAGGGGACAGAGGAAGATGGTGGTCCTTATAGCCTTCGCGCTAGGAATGGCAGCCCTTTGGATGAGTTTTGTAAGGACTCCATTGATGCTTATCGTAGGCTTCTTTTTTATGAGACTCCTTGGACAGGGCTCAATGTCCCTGCTTTCAAACACCCTTGTGCCAGCCTGGTTCCTGAAGAACAGAGGCAAGGCGCTGAGCCTAATGGCCCTTGGTGGGGTTATTGGCTCGGCTGTGGTACCTCCCTTTAACAACTTCCTACTGCAGAACATTGGTGCACCTGGGACATGGCGGGCATGGACCGCATTGCTCCTTCTCGTAATGATTCCCGCAGGCTGGATATTCGTAAGGAACAGACCGGAGGATCTTGGACTCCTTCCTGACGGACCAAACGCAGACAGGCCTGACAAGAAAAAATTCAGGCTGGCGGCACGGGTCCATGCAAGCAGCTATCCCTGGGATCTGAATGATGCCATAAGGACAAGGTCATTCTGGCTCCTTCTTTTTTGCATGATTATCCCGTCGATGATAAACACTGGGATTATATTTCATATAGTATCGATTATGGGTGAGAAGGGGCTTTCGCCTGCATTTGCAGCTTCCATCCTGAGCATTATGGCACTGAGTCAATTTCCAATGACCTTTGTGGCTGGGTTTGTGGTGGACAATGTAAAGGTTCACTATGTAAAAGGAGCAAACTATCTATTGTACTTTGTGGTAGTAGGGGCTGTTCTTATGGGCAACACCAAGGCTGCACTTGTTCTTTACGCGGTTCTTCATGGAGTTTTTATGGCATTTGATTCCGTCAGCACAGGGGTTATCTGGCCCAACTACTATGGAAGTGCAAACCTGGGAAGCATACGAAGTGTAACAATGACTGCCATGGTTGTGGGTTCTGCCCTGGGACCGCTTCCATTTGGGATTGCATTTGATGTATTCGGAGGCTACAGGGAAATACTTATGATAATGATGGCATTTCCGGTTCTGGGGGCACTGGCATCCTTCGCATCGCCTGCGCCTGATGAACCGTTTGAGACAATGGAAGGGGAAATTTAATGAAGCACCTATCAAAGGAAGAAATGAAAGAAGAGCTGGATAGACTGGAGCTTACAAATGAGTATATTGACAAGACTCTCCAGGCCACAGAAACCTATAAGACAACCTACAAGGCGAATATCCAGGAAGCCATGGAAAATCTGGATTACCTTGACAGCTCCCAAAGCTATATCAGTGTCCTTATCAACACAAAGTTTATGGAAATAGCAGAAAGAAACTACGAAAGCCTTTCAAGGACGAAAAACAAGCCGTATTTTGCAAGGATTGACTTCAAGCAGAAAGGCGCCGACAATAAGGACAAAATATATATTGGCAAGACCTCCCTGTTCAAGGCTCAGGACGCAATGCCCCTGATTGTGGACTGGAGATCGCCCATTGCAAATCTCTATTACGAGGGAAGAATCGGTGAAAACAGCTACGAAACCGATGAGGGTACCCAGGAGGGCGAAATGACCCTTAAAAGGCAGTACATCATCAAGGATGCCCAGCTGGTGGATATAATGGATATAGATATAACCGCAAACGATGCCTTTCTTCAGGCAGCTCTTGAAGAGAATGCAGAGGAAAGACTAAAGGATATCGCATCAACAATCCAGGCTGAGCAGAACCGGGTAATCAGGGCAGATATAGGAAAGCCTCTGTTGGTTCAGGGAGTTGCAGGAAGCGGAAAGACAACAATAGCACTTCACAGGATAGCATACTTTCTATACAGGCTTGAGGACGATTTCTTCCCTGAGAACCTTATGATACTGGCTCCAAACAAGCTTTTCATCAATTACATTTCGGAGGTTCTGCCGGAGCTTGGAGTTGAAAGGGTTAAGCAGACAACCTACATTGACTTTATGCATGAAATCCTTGGAAAGAGCCACAGACTTGTGGATTCCAACAACAAGATCCAGGAAATATTAAAGGACAAGGACAGGGAAAACAGCCTGTTGGGCTGGTCATCAAAATTCAAGGGAAGCATAAAACTAAAGGATATTATGGATAGCTATCTTGCGGAAATTGAAAAAAGATACACTCCCTATGAGGATTTTCAGCTGGCAGAGCATGTTATTATGTCAAAGGATCATATAAAAACCCTTATGGAGGAAGAGCTATACTATCTGCCTCTTAAAAAGAGAAGCGACCATCTCAAAAAGATTCTTGACGCCAAGCTCAAGAAGTCAAAGAAGGACATACTTGAAGATATGGAGAACCATTACAACGTATTGATTGAGAGCATGAGGTACTCTTCCGATGGTTCAGAGGAGTACAGATTAAAAATAGTCAAGCTTATCGATATAAGGGATCAAAGACTTGACCAGCTCCAAAAGAAGTCAAAGAATCTCGTAAAATCATATATTTCAAAGTTTCCACAGTTTGATATATTCCAGCTATATAGAGACCTTATAACAGACCCTGATGCAATAAGGAAGCACAGCAAAAAGAATCTGGATATAGAGGGAGTAAAATACCTCTGTGAAACCACTGAAGAACTTCTGGGGAAAAAGAGAATAGAGCTTGAAGACCTGGCACCTCTTATATATATGAAAAAGAAGCTGCTGGGCTTCGACAAGGAAATTGAAATCAAGTCCGTTGTCATAGATGAGGCACAGGACTTCAGCGTATTCCAGCTTATTGCATTGAGATCAGTTGTGAATACCAAGATGTTTACACTTCTTGGGGATATATCCCAGGGGATCCATTCCTACAGAGGGATTGACAGTTGGGAAGAGGTGATTTATCATGCATTTGACGATGAGATATCCTTTATGCACCTTGAGCAAAGCTACAGGACGACGATTGAGATCATGAACCTGGCCAACAGGGTTATTGAAATGAGAAATGACACAATGACGGTTCTGGCAAAGCCCGTTATCAGGCATGGAGAAGAGCCTGAGATAGTGAGCTTCCAAGACAAGAAGGAGCTACTTGAACAGGTTGAAAATCGACTTCAAAATGTAAGAGAGGAAGGATTCAAGTCCATTGCCCTCCTTTGCAAGACCATGGATGAGGCAAAGAGCCTAAAGAAATACCTGGATAAGAAGAAGGTATCGGATGTGAGACTCCTTGATGAAAAGCAGGAGGACTACGATGCCGGAACAATGATAGTGCCTTCATACCT
>JBNJCX010000066.1:0-7725 GCA_051744365.1 Bacillota bacterium | reverse complement strand
AAAGGATCCATGATGGCCCTTTGACATAAATATAGTTTTAAAGCTTATTGGCAGATCCCCACGGATTTGTAATATGGGTCATGTTGGTATGATTTCTTTGCCGTTGCTATTGTAAAATATCTATCAAACAGGTTAATTCAGCTGATTATTTATGTTATAATTAACAAGAGAACAGAAGAGAGGGGATTCTTATGCTATTATATATTCTAAAAAGGGTTGCAATGCTGGTTTCAATACTATTGATGCTATTGGGGACAGTCTTTTATTTTTCGGACTCCATAAAATATGAACCAATGATCCAGCTTATACAGAAGGACTATCCTCAATATGAGTTTTTCTCAACATCACCTGAGGATTATGATAGTCTGGATATAGACTATAATCGCATACTTGCATTTCACAATCTTGAATTTCACATGTTTGACAAGGAAAGTGCAATAGATGAGCCAAGGATTCAGGAAGAAGCAATACGAGGGATGGATTCACAGCAGGTAGTTGAGCTTAGAGACCAGGTTGGACTTGTTTCTGGAGATATACACGACTACTATTTTCCGAGAGCTTTTTTCAGCTACGCAAGAGGACACTACGCAGCATTTCTGATTGTAGCTGCCTTTGAGACCATAAGGGTAATGATGGCAGGCAGCCGTGAAAGGAAGAGAAATGACAGACAAAAAAATATCTAGACTTGACGGTTTTGGATGGGTAGATTCAGTTTAATGAAATTATTTGAAATAGATTAAACTTTAGATGTTTAGGGAGGAATAGTTATGGAAGATAAGATGCCAAAAAGAAGCGATGTTGACAAAAAGCTAACCTGGGATTTAACGGGGTTGTTAAAGGATGAAAAATCCTTCAAGGCAACCTTTGACAAGTTTATCTCCATGGGGGATGGAATTGAGAGGGACTACAAGGGAATGCTCAGTAACGCACAGGAGATAAACCATTGCCTTGACAAAATGAGGGAGCTTGAAATGCTTGGCGGATGGCTTGAAAATTATTCCTACCTTTCGGCTGAAGTTGACCTTACTAATATGAAGGCACAGGAGAGACTTGAGGAAATAAGCAACAAGATTTCATCCATGGAAAGCAGGCTTAGTTTTGTGGAGTCAGAGATAATGGAGGCTCCTGAAGAGGTTCTTGCGGAAGCGGCCCATGCAAATCCTGACAATATGGGTTACTTCAAGCATATCCTGATCAAGAAACCCTTCAAGCTACATCCAGAGGTTGAAAGAGTATTGGCTGCCCTGTCAACTACATTTGAGGCACCCTACAGGGTCTACAATATGGCCAAGCTGGCAGACCTTTCATTTGAAGATTTTCAGGCTAAGGGAAAGAATCATTCATTAAGCTTTACAACATTTGAAGGTCAGTGGGAATATGAGAAGGATACTGATATTAGAAGAGAAGCCTTTAAGGCTTTCTCCAATGGACTATCAAAGTATAGAAACACCATGGCAACTGCATACCAATCCCATGTTACAAGGGAAAAGACCCTATCTGATCTAAGAGGTTTCGATTCAGTGTTTGACAGCCTATTGGTTGACCAGGAGGTGACAAAGGAGCTTTACAACAGACAGATTGACCTTGTAATGGAACATCTTGCTCCCCATATGAGAAAGTATGCCAGGCTACTTGGAAGGATCCATGGAATCGAAAAGATGACATTTGTAGACCTTAAGGTGGATGTGGATCCGGACTTTGAGCCGGAGGTTACAATAGAGGAGACGAAAAAATATATATTTGAGGGCCTTGGGATTCTAGGAGAAGACTACCAGCGAATGCTGGGAAGAGCATTTGATGAAAGATGGATAGATTTTGTAATAAATGAAGGCAAGTCAACAGGAGCCTTTTGCTCAACTCCTTACGGAGCGCATCCATTTGTACTGCTGTCATGGACAGAAAAGATGAGGGACGTATTCACGCTAGCCCATGAGCTTGGACATGCGGGACATTTCCATCTGACCCACAGGAATCAGAGCATATATAATTCTGAGCCATCATTGTATTTTATTGAAGCGCCCTCCACAATGAATGAGATGCTTCTTACAAATCATCTGATGAAAACAACTGATGACAAAAGGATGAAGAGATGGGTATTGTCTTCAATCGTATCAAAGACCTACTACCACAACTTCGTCACCCACCTGCTTGAAGCTCATTATCAGAGAGAGGTCTACAAGATTATTGATGGTGGAGGAAGTGTAAATGCTGAGGTACTGGATGACCTTAAGAGAAAAACCCTTGAAATCTTCTGGGGGGATGATGTGGAGATTAGTGAAGGTGCAGAGCTTACCTGGATGAGGCAGCCCCATTATTATATGGGACTTTATCCCTACACTTATTCAGCGGGACTTACAATAGCAACAGAGGCCAGTCAGAGAATACTGAGAGAAGGTGACACAGCCATAGAAGACTGGAGAAATGTACTGATTGCAGGAGGAACAAAGAATCCTGTGGAACTGGCCAGACTGGCTGGAGTTGATATCACCACTGAGAAGCCGCTGATGAATACAATTGCCCACATAGGAAAACTGATTGATGAAATTGAAAAGCTTACTGATGAAATGGAAAGTGAAAAGCAGTAAATATAATGGCTCCTGATATTATCAGGAGCCATGGCTTGTGGTGCCAGCTAATTTTTATTTGACCTTTCTTCCCAACTTATAGACATTCTCAACATTGAAAAGGGCATCGATGTTCTTGAGGGGATTCTCATCAAGTACTATAAAGTCAGCGTATTTGCCTCTTTCAAGTGTTCCGTATTCCTTTTCAATCCCAAGACATTCAGCGGCATTTCTTGTAGTTGCTACGATCCCCTCCATTGGCGTCATTCCATTTTCAACCATAAGCTTTACCTCCCAAGGTCCACCGTCATGCTGGTTGAATGGTGTCCCGGAGTCAGTTCCCATGGCTATTTTAACTCCTGCTTTGTGGGCTCTCTGGAAGCTGTCTATATGGTATTTCATTACATATTCTGCCTTGTCGACAGCAAACTTTGGAATGCCGGCATCCACACCGTACTTGACTATAAAGTAGGGAGCCACAAGGGTTGGCACAAGATATGTTCCGTTATGGACCATCATCTGGATTGCTTCCTCATCAAGGAATATTCCATGCTCAATTGAATCTATTCCGGCTCTGATTGCATTCTTGATACCAGTTGTACCCTGTGCATGGGTAGCTGTTTTCTTTCCTGCCTTGTGTGCCTCCATCACCGCACTTCTTATTTCATCTTCCTCAAGCTGCGGACTTCCAGGCTCAACACCGGGTGTCATGACTCCACCTGTTGCCATTATCTTGACCACATCCGCGCCAGCTTTTAGCTGCTCTCTTGCAGCCTTTCTGGTCTCCTCGGGACCGTCTGCCTCTCGGCCCATCATCCAGCCGTGACCTCCAGTCATAGTAACCACTTTTCCTGAAGCAAGAAATTCTGGGCCCTCAACAAGACCAGATTTGACCTCGTCCCTTAAGACTATGTCCATATAGTCATATCCACCCATATCCCTAAAGTATGTTGTCCCGGAATACAGATGCTTTTTAAGGTTTGCCACACCTCTTAGCAGCGTCTTGTATTTTGATTCAGTCATAAGCAGTTTATTTGGGTCTCCTACAGGCTCCATAATAATATGCACATGGGTGTTTATCATCCCTGGCATCAGGTATTTTCCATGAAGATCAACAACATCATATCCATTGGTCGATGCTACACTAACCATTTTACCCAGCTTTTTAATTTTTTTGTCCTCCACTATCATAAATGCATTTTCAAGGGGGTCTGCACCAGTGCCGTCAATAAGTGTAAAGCCCTTGAAGAAAATCTGTTTACTTGTCATATTATCCCTCCAGTTTATAACTTTGTCATTAGTTGCATAAATTGAGTGTCCAAAGATATTTAGAATAGCTAAATAAAATTATATTGTGCATTTTACTTTATGTCAATGCCGGGAAAACATTGTCACGCAATAAAGTTCAAATATCCATGGATGTAATAGACTTGTAACAAATTCTTATGCGATTGAATGTATAATATACGTAAGGAGTTGATAATATTGAAAAAGCCAATGATTTTATTTGTTCTTATAGGAGTGTTTTTGATTGCAGGATGCTCATCAGATAGGGAGGATATCACTGAAAAGGTTGATGTTGACAAGATCAAAGAGACAGCAAATGAAATTGTCAGTGAACGATTGGAGGAAACTGAACAGGTCAAGCTACTCAAGGAATACTACAGTTTTATTGAAAATAGAATGGACGAGGATACGATTCTTAACTTTCTAAGGGATAATGTTGAAAACCTTGATGAGTTCAGGGTTGATGAGATGCTCCTTCAGCTTGAGAATCACCTTTATGCAAAGGGGTACGACACAAAGGGAGTCCTGGAGAAAATCGCTCCCCACTTGCAGTATGCATCTGATGAGTTCAAATCCTACTTTAGAATCTGGAACAGAGAAGTTGAGAATGAGACAACTGACGGTGAAAGCCTTAATATTCCTGTGGACGAGATTCTGGAGAGGGCACTGGATATTGAAAATCACATTGACAAGTTTCCAGAGGGAAAGACCAGGGCCAGATTGGAGGAGCTGTATGACACCTATATGAGCCTTGCAATTCAAGGACTCGGCAATCAGTATGTGTATGCCCGGGAAGGAGAAGTAGTTCTCAGTGAAAGTGTACTCCAGGCTTATATGGATGTAGTAAATGAAAATCCAGATTCTAGAACAGCAAGAATTCTCAATAATTATCTAGAGGAGCTGGAAAAGGATGAAATGGAGCTTGATGGGGAAAATGCGCTGTTTTTTTATGATAACATTGAAAGAATAGTTGAAAACCTAGACTAGGATGGTCAGCTGACCATCCTAGAATTTTCTTCTTACTTTTACTCTAAGCATATCTCCGTCATAACCAACCTCTCCATCATTTACAAGTGCTCCAAGAAGATGGAGCTCGGAAAAATCATTGCTGCCGATGAGATTCCAGTAATATTCCTCAGCTTCATCCTTTCGAGGAGAATTGATTATTTTATCCAGCTCATCTATTTGCTTTTCAGAAATTTCTGTGCAGCATCCTTCAAGCAAGATCATCCCTTCGTGTTCATCCAGATCCATCTGGATGTTTACGTGGTGGGTTCCTGATTTAAGGTAAAATCTAACAAGTTCATTCATTATTTTCAATAGCTTCGATTTTTCATCCTTCATTATGGAATCTCCTTTTATCATATATTTTTAGTTCGGCCTAAACCTATCTGAACCTTATAAATAATTGATTTTATTCCTTCTTGTAAGACTCAAACAGTGGAACGAGAATCGCCGCTATGAAGCCTCCTGAAAATCCGTTGTTGTAAAGATTCATGCCACCATGAAGATATCCAAGATTCGATACAAGTGAAATATGTAGGAATCCGGCGAGGATACCTGCAAGATAGCCGTAATGTCCAGATATTGGTGCAAGCGTAGTTGCGAATAAAGCAGTAAGCATAGTACCTGTAGATGAGAGGTCGCCTCCTGTCAAGAATGCAGCAAGAACTACTCCAATCATGACCGGGAAAATATTTTTTGGATGCTTGCCAAATGAGCCGAAGCCAACAAGTGTAAAAATACCACCGATCACGGGGCCATTGAGAGGTCCTTTGAAAAAAAGGTTAAAAATAATTCCAACCATACCCAGCACACCCATATTAAGTATGGAAATTGAGAAACCATCCAAGGTTACAAAATCAGTCACCAGACGTCCTGGATGACCCATAAGTTCCAGATATGCTCCAGGCCCTTTGTTTGTTGTAAGTAGTCCTAGCAGTATCATTGAAAGGAAATAGGTTGATAGGAAAATTGTAAGTGTATTGTTTGTCGTTTCAGATATTTTCAATACTACATTATGGTCATAACCTGCAAGTCTGAAAACAGACATAAACATCATCCCTATTACACCAGAGGTAAACCCTATATTATAGAGGTTGAAGCCTTGGTGAAATGCAACGAAGCTACTTGCTAGCGGGGGCAGTATCAAACCTATTGATATGCCGACCGCTGTTCCAGCCAATATTCCCCAAAAGCCATTATAACCCATACCGAAACTGACTTGACTTACTAAAGGAGAAAGTGCTGTTCCGAAGAATGCTATTATTATATACTTGGTGAAATGGTCTTTTTGTATTCGAGAATAAAAATAAACACCAAGAATTATTCCGAGCACATTGTACAGATTCTTTCCAAAAAAAGCAAAGCCTCCTACAGTGAAAATACTTGCTATAAGAGGTCCATTCATTAATGCACCGCTTCTTCTACCTAAGTATATAAGGAATGTCATCAAAATCCCGCTGTTTACAAGACTTGCACCTATTCCTCCAACTATCAGGTAATCAGTAAGAAGCAAAGAAGGAGATATAATTATTTGAACCAGACCGTTTATAATATCAGTAGCCGGGTCCAGGAGAAATCCGGTAATGATAAATACCAGAGAATACATATACATAATCCTGTATTTTCTGTCTTCGCTAAATTCATAAGATTTCAGTATGGTATTTTTCATTTAATCACCTTAATCAGCTCATCATAAGTTGTCTAAATCATTTTTGAAATTATTTTCTTGTACCTGTCAGTATACTTCACCAGGTCGTAGTCAGGGTTTTTTATTACTGAGTTTATAAAATTCTGCTTCTGGTATTCAAAGCTCATTGTAGGTGTAAGATTTTCCACCTGGGAGAAGAATTTATTATTTGAAAGATCCAGCTCGGAATCTTCATTCTTCAATGCCCATTCCACATACCTGTCTATATAGTCCAATGTTCTGTCAACATCCTTCCTCACTGCGTATATATCAGCAAACATCAGAATATTATTGCCCAGTAGATATCCCTCCAGCTTGTAATCTGTTATCATTTTTCTTTGAAGGGTAGCCAGCTCCATTGCGAAGTCCAGATCTCTTTCCTTCAAAGCCGTTCCCCACATACTTGCCAGCGAGATTATAGAATTGTTGATATTGTTAAACAGGCTTTCCTGTTCGATAGCTTTTGCCCGTTCGTTTTCACCTGTTATAGAGTAGATGGTTGACAGCATAAAATCAGCGTTTATATTAAGCTTCGGAAGGGTGTTCAACACCTCAATCGCTTTATCGTAATCCTCCCTCATTGTATAAAGACTGCTTAGTACATACAGGGAAGCCTGTTTTACCTCCAAATCGTCAATTACGGATGCAGCCTCCAGCAGGGAGATGGACCTGTCCAGCACCTGATTGGCCTGCTCTTCCGTATGAGCCATCTGAATATATTCCTGGAGAAGACTTCCCATTCTGAATTTAAGGAAAAGACTGTTGGGATAAGCTTCCAGGTAATTTTCACATACCATAAGAGCATCCTCGTACTCACCAGTTTCAAATTTTTCGGCACAGACTTTGTATATATTTGTTACATCATCCGGACTTATCTCGGTTTCAAACATCAATAATGCATCCAAGGAAGTTCCCAGTAGCCTGGCAATTGGTGAAAGCATAGTTATGTCCGGATAGGAGGAGTTGTTCTCCCACCTCTCAACTACATCTGGAGATGTACCAAGCGCATGGGCAAACTGATCTATTGAAATACCCTTATTCTGTCTAAGTTTCTGGATGGTGCTACCTATTGAAAGTTTCATCTTATCCTCCTCTTTAAATCAAGTTGTATTTTCCAATACTTTTGATTTGTTTTTTATTATTTTAATAGATTATTTCATTGAAATAATGGAAATTTGCATA
>JBNJCX010000065.1:0-8115 GCA_051744365.1 Bacillota bacterium | reverse complement strand
TCCAGTTCGGTTCCCGTGTCGCTTTGAATTTTTACCAGTTCATAAAACAGCTTCTGCAGCTCATTCTTATTCATTTGATCACTCCCAGATATTGGAATTCAGTTGAATTGTTTAAATAATAGCACTTATTATTTATTATACCTAACTTGATTACTGCAGTCAAATAAAGAACTCTAGATATATTATTATCAAGAGTTCAATTAATACATCAGTCTTCATCTATGAAAATTTTTACTGCTTCAAAAACTTCATCTTCACCAATGATCAGCAAAATATCTCCCTTTTCTATAGTAGCATAGGGACCTGGTGAAAGTATTGTATTGTCTCCTCGTCTTATTCCTACAATTGTTGCACCGGTATTTTGCCAAAAATTTATTTCCCCGATGGATTTGCCGGTCATTCTGCACTTATCAGTTATTTCAAGTTCAAATGGAGTCAGAGCTGTAGTGTGGCTTAATATGCTGCTTCTTTCGATAATTTTGTCGATAATCCCTAGAATTTCATGTTCTATAGCCTGCTTTTTCTCTGAAAGCTCCGTTATTTTCATCTTGTATGAGGTTACGCTTTCAATATTTCTGAAACGATTTATATACTTGAATGCCTTGTCCTTAGATAGTATGGTTATACCACTACCCTTGGAGGATTCCACAACACCAACATCCTCCAGTATTTTTATGGCTCTTCTGATGGTTTCCGGGGATACATTGTATGTTCCTGCCAATGTGGAGCGGCCGTAAAGTTTTTCTCCTTCGTGATACTGACCCTTGTATATGGCATTCGCTATATCCAGTGCAATCTTTTCATATCTTGGACTTGAATGGTTATCATCCATTTTCAACACCTCTTCAAATATTCTTGAATACTATTTTACCACTGATATTTCCAGCAGACAATCAGCGTTCAAGTATTGTGTTAAGTTTTTCAATTATCTCATCTCCGTTAAGAGGTCTTCCATCATATTTCAATATACGGTCATAAATATCCAGTCTTGTCTTTTCGAGAATGAGACTTTCTAGCTGACCTGTCATATTTTGTTCGACTGTAATTAGCTTTTCAGTGTTTTTTCCAAGTCCATTTATTCTTTCAGTAGGGAATGGCCATATATCCCCGTACACAAGCGCCCCGATTGAAATCCCTTCGTTATTAAGTCTCATAACTGCATCTTTTAAAGCTCCGTGTGTAGCTCCAAAGCCAACAAGTAGTATTTCAGGATTCTCTATTCCCAGCTGTTCTGGCTCCATAACCTCTTTTTCAAGCCCCTTCAGTTTTTGCATCCTCTTTTCCATCATTCTGTTTCTGGTTTCGATGGATTCATCGATATTTCCATACTCATTGTGCTCATGACTGTCTACAAGCACTTCAGCCCCCTCTGCCCTGCCTGGCAGCAATCTGGGCGATACCCCGGTTTCTGTGTATCTATATCGCTTATACCTTTCAGTCAGCGGTTTATTGATTTCATCAATATTCCTTTCAATGGATACTTTCGAAAAATCAAAAGGCTTCGATGTAATCATATAGTCAGTAAGATATTCCTCAGTCATGAGTATAACTGGTATCTGGTACTTCTCAGCGAGATTGAATGCTCTCCCCGTCTGATAAAATGCATCCTCCGGATTCCTCAATGCTATTACCATTCTTGGGAATTCTCCATGTCCTGCATGAATCATAAATCTCAGGTCAGCCTGCTCAGTTCTTGTGGACAGCCCAGTTGCTGGTCCAGGTCTTTGTGCATTTACAATCACAGCTGGCTGCTCAAGGATTCCTGACAGACTCAGAGCCTCCACCATCAACGAAAAGCCTCCACCAGATGATCCGGTCATAGCTCTTGTCCCGGCATAGCTGGCCCCCAAAACCATATTAAGTGCGCCCACCTCATCTTCAATCTGATCCACGACTATTCCCATTTCTCTTGATTTAGCTGAGATATAGCTCATAACACTGGTTGAAGGAGTCATTGGATACCCGCAGTAATACTTTACACCTGCGGCAATGGCTCCTAAAGCCAAAGCCTGGTTTCCGTTTATAATAATATTGTAGTCCTCATTTCTTTCTATTGGTTCCATTGTTTCAGTAAGCTCATATCCTTTTTTCAGAGCTTCCAGATTCAGCTTGAGAATCTTGTCCTTGAAGGTTTCATTTAATGCTTCCTCTGCCAGGGTTATGTCAATTCCAAAATATTTTCCAATAACTCCGAAACCAACAGTTGGAACAACCTTTGGATTCCCGATTTCCTTGGCAATTTCCTGAAGAGGCAGATGCATGAATTCCTCTTCTTTGTGGAATTTCTCATCAAGAATAATCAGGCCGTCCTTTTTCAGATTCTTTATGTGAAAGTCAACTGTTTCCGATGTCATTGCAAAAATCATATCCACCTTGGTTGAATATGTCCATACAGGCTGATCTGAAAACCTTACCTGCATAAAATTATGTCCTCCGCGAACCATTGACATATAGTTCTTGTAGGTAAAAACATTATATCCGCTTCTCTTTATTGTTTTTTCTAGAAGAAGAACGACGGTCTCAATTCCCTGTCCGGCCGCTCCTCCGACTAATATTGTATAATCCATCACATGCCCACCTTTAATAGAAGTCTTTCAATAGTTTTTCAGCATCCATCGGATTCAATTCTACATCCACCAAAGGAGGACCTTCCTTGATAAACTGAAATCTATCCCCGTATGTTTGTTTCTCAACCTTATATAGAATCCCTGTGGGTATTCTGTCACCAAATTCCAAGGCCTTTTTATAAGCAGCATCAAAGTCAGTGTAGTCGTAATCCTCATCAAGCTTATATACACGATCCTTGTACCATTGAAATGTATTTACCTTATTCCACACTACACAGGGCTGTAATATATCAAGGTGTGCGTAGCCCTTATACATGATTGCCTCCTTCATCAGCTCCACAAGCTGTGGAACATCTCCAGAGAAGCCTCTTGCCACAAAACCTGCTCCCATAGTAAGTGAAAGCGCCAGAGGTTTTACAGGCTCTACCTTGACTCCGTCGTACTGAAGGGTGGTTACCTGCCCTATAGCTGTGGTAGGAGAACCTTGTCCCTTGGTAAGACCATAAATCTGATTATCATGTACAAAATGTGCAATATCAATATTTCTACGTATTGTATGGATAAAATGATTTCCACCTTCTCCATAAGTATCTCCATCACCTGATTCAGCAATAACCGTCAATTCCTTGTTTGAAAGCTTGATTCCAATGGCTGGCGGCAATGCTCTTCCGTGTAATCCATTAAATCCATTCGCTCCAATGTAGTGGGGCATTTTTGCTGCCTGTCCTATGCCTGTAACAATCACTGCCATATGTGGTGGGATCTCAAGCTCCTCAAGAGCCTGCTTCAAAGCCTTTATTATCATATAGTTTCCACAACCGGGACACCATGAGGGGTCATATAGATTATATTCACATGTCATTGTACAATTACCTCCTTTATTCTTTTGTATAACTCATCGACGCTGAAAGCCCTGCCATCATATTTTAGAATCTTCTTATCACTTTTTATCAGGGCAAACTCACGCATAAGGCCATCCAGCTGTGCTGTTGAGTTGTTTTCAACATCAATTATATTATTAGCTGTTTCGGCCTTCTCCTGAAGAAGCTTAATTGGAAATGGATAAATATCTCCAAATATCAGGGCCCCAATTGATTCCCCGTCCTTCCGGAGAAGATCTATTGCTTCCTTTACAGGTCCATATACAGATCCCCAGCACACAATCAGGTTTTCTGGATTGTCATCTCCAATAAGCCAAGGTTCCTGCACCTCTTTTTGGAGAAGCTCACCCTTTCTGGCTCTCTTATCAACCATATCAATCCTCATCTGGGAACTTTCGGTAATATTTCCGTATTCATCGTGTTCGTCGCTGTCAACAAGGATCACCTTGTTTTCAATTTTCCCGGGAACAATCCTGGGAGAAATTCCGGTCTCGGTTATTTCATATCTCTTGTAGCGACCTTCTGGCGGATTGTCTGTAGAAAGGCTTCTTTCAATTCCAATCTTGCCAAAATCATATGGTTCTATTGAAATCTCACCATCTGCCAGATACTGATCGCTTAAAAGTATAACAGGAATCTGATACTTTTCAGCCAGATTAAACGCCCTTGCAGTCTGATAGAAAGCATCCTCTGCATTTCTCAGGCTTATTACCAGCCTTGGAAATTCGCCGTGACCTGAATGCATAACAAATCTCAGGTCAGCCTGCTCAGTTCTTGTAGGTAGTCCGGTTGCTGGTCCAGGTCTTTGAACATCTATAATAACCACTGGAGTTTCTATTATTCCCGCAAGACTCAAAGCCTCTGCCATAAGGGCAAACCCACCACCTGAGGAACCTGTCATCGCTCTGACACCGGCATAACTGGCTCCCAAAGCCATATTCAATGCTGCTACTTCGTCCTCTACCTGTTCAGTCAAAATGCCCAGTTCATGGCTCCACTTGGTCATGTTGCTCAAAACAGTTGTGGATGGGGTCATGGGGTATCCACAGTAATATTTGCAACCGGCTGCTGCTGCACCCAGCGCCACTGCAGTATTGCCATCTATGAGGATTTTCCCATCCTCCTTTTCCTCCAGGTTAAATCTGGCATCAACCATATCATAGCCTTTTTTTAGAGCATCAACATTTACCTGTCGGATGCTTTCATTCATAGTGTCCTCGATTACTCCAACAGCTTTTTCTGAATCCAGTCCAAGCAGTTTAATTATTGCTCCCATTCCAACGGTAGTCATCGCCCTCTTATTACCAACTTCCTTTGCAGTTGATTGAATATCCATAGCCAGAAGCTCTTCATCATCAGATACCTCTTTGTCAACCAGGATAATGCCCGTTTCCTTCAGCCTGCTTCTATGAAGGTCAATTGTTTCCTGATTCAATGCAAAAATAATATCCACTTTATCCTCGTATGTGTATACGGGTTTGTCAGAGAATCTAATCTGAATAAAATTGTGTCCTCCTCTCACTCTGGACATATAGTCGCTATGCTTGAAAACAAAGAAACCATATCTTTTCAATGACCTTGTAAGTAGTTCCGCAAGTGTATCCATTCCCTGTCCGGCTGCTCCGCCAATCAAAATTGTATAATTCATATTGCATATCCCTCCTTTTACTTATATCATATGATTAGTATATACCCTTGACCAAACAGATTTATCCATCTGTTTGGTCATGAATAGGAGATGATCTGATGAGTAAAATTTATAAAAATCGAAGCATTGACAATTATATGAAAAAGGGTGAAAAAAACCTTATAACAGATGTTCCTGGTGTCAGAGTCGGACATTATACATACAGGGATGATTCAAATACAACAGGAGTTACTGGTATCATACCTTCAGAAGGAAATCTTTTCAAAAGCAAGCTTGTGGCTTCGGCCCATGTCATCAACGGCTTCGGCAAATCACTGGGAATTCTTCAGGTACAGGAACTTGGAACATTGGAGACACCAATTCTTCTGACCAATACCTTTGGAATAGGAACCGGATTCAATTCAATTGTTAATTATATGCTGAAAGATAATCCAGATATCGGAGATACCACGGGAACTGTCAATCCGGTTGTGTGTGAATGCAATGACGGTAAAATAAACAATATCAGATCAACGGTCCTCTGTGAGGACCATATGTTAAAAGCTCTTGAAAATGCAGGAGATGAATTTAATCAGGGAGATGTAGGAGCAGGAGCTGGAATGGTATGCTATGGCCTCAAAGGTGGGATAGGCTCGGCTTCCCGATTACTCAAGATTGAGGCTATTGAGTATAATCTTGGAATACTTGTCCTTTCAAACTTCGGATCTATGAAAGACCTCCTATATTTTGGGAATCCCGTAGGAAAAGATATATTAAAGAGAACAGGTACAGACAACGAACCTGACAAAGGCTCAATTATAATTGTTTTGGCGACGGACTTGCCTCTTGATTCAAGTCAGCTGACTCGGACACTAAAGAGAACCCAATCAGGGATTGCCAGGACAGGCGCTTATAGCGGCAACGGAAGTGGTGAAATAGCAATAGGATTCAGTACTGCAAACAGAATAGATCACTATCCTGCTGGCCATATCATAAACAGAAGTGTACTTCATGAGGATTTTATGGATATGGTTTTTCTTGGAACTGTGCAGGCCACTGAGGAGGCAATTCTTAATTCCTTGATAAATGCCAATCCTTCCGTTAAAAGAAATGGAAGGAAAGTACACAGTCTTGCGGAATTTAAAGACATTTTGAAATAGAGGGAGTAAAAACCACCACCAACCATTCTTGAATGGTTGGTGGTGGTTTCGTTATACAGCTTTTATATTATTTCTTGAATTTCCCGAAATTACTCTTGCTGGGGCACCTACTGCAGTATGGCCAGAGGGAACGTCTTTTAGAACAACAGAATTGGCTCCGATTTTTGAATAAGCTCCCACAATCACCGGCCCCAGTATCTTTGCACCTGCTCCAATTATTGTCCCCTCATGTATGGTAGGATGACGCTTCTCTCCCTTTTCGCCACCAATACCCCCCAGGGTAACTCCGTGATAAATAGTTACATCATCCCTGATGTCTGCTGTTTCGCCTATTACAACCCCCATACCATGATCAATAAATAGTCTCTTTCCAAGAGTTGCTCCTGGATGAATTTCAACTCCTGTTATCCTTCTGGCTCTCTGGGAAATCATCCTGGCGAATATAAGATTTCCTTTTCTGTAAAATTTATTGGCTACCCTGTGGTATGCAATAGCCTTTAAACCTGGAGTGAAAAAGATAGCTTCAGCCAGACTTTTTGCAGCAGGGTCTTTATCCATGATATTTTTTCCTTCTTCAAGCAACCATTTTAGCATTATCTACACCTTCCTGAAAACGTCTGTGGAGAGATACCTCTCTCCTGTGTCGGGTAATACAGTGACTACTCGATTTCCCGGTCCAATTTCCTTTGCAATTTGAATTGCAGCTGCCAGGTTAGCTCCTGAGCTAATTCCTGCAAGGATACCATTTTTCTGTGCAAGAACAATTGTCCCCTCCATTGCTCTATCATCTGTCATATCAATAATCCCATCGACAACATTGCCATCGTATATATCCGGAATAAAATTGGCACCCATACCCTGTATTCGGTGGCCAGCTGGAGGACCTCCAGTAAGAACAGGTGATTTGGCTGGTTGGACTGCGAAAATCTTAATCTTGGGGTCTAGTTCCTTGAGCCTTTTACCCGTCCCGGTGATAGTGCCTCCTGTACCTACACCTGCGACAAACACATCTAGTTTTCTATTCATATCCACCCAAATTTCATTTGCTGTGGTTTCATAATGAGCTTTTACATTTGATTTATTCACAAACTGACCTGGCATATAATAGCCCTTTTCATCAACCAATTCCCGAGCTTTGCTGATAGAACCGCTCATACCCATTTTACCGTCAGTAAGAACCAGCTCGGCTCCATATGCGGCCATGAGGCTTCGCCTTTCCATGCTCATTGTATCAGGCATCACTATGACTACACTATATCCCTTAACTGCTCCAATCATTGACAAAGCAACACCTGTATTTCCACTGGTTGCCTCTATGATTGTATCTCCAGGATTTAATTGCCCCTTTTTTTCAGCTTCCTCTATCATATACAGAGCTGCCCTGTCCTTGGTGCTTCCACCAGGGTTAAAGCTTTCCATCTTTAAATACACCTCTGCCATGTCCTGTTCATTTACTTCGAATTTCACTATGGGTGTTTTTCCTATTAAATCAAGTATGCTTTTATATACCATTTCTTGCCTCCTCTTTTTACACAACAAAAAACCTCCACTTCTGTATAATTGAATTATACAGAGGCAAAGGTCAACTTCTTCGCGGTCCCACTCTGTTTAGAGATTACTCCATCTTTTCCAGCACTTTCATGCTGTAGTTCTGTAACGGGAACTTCCGTGTTGGCCTACATGATTTTTCAGCCAAATGCTCCTTGGCGCACTTCCACTGTGTTCATATAGCCATCTCCCACCATCGACGGCCTCTCTTGGATACTCTTCATAGTGTACTTTGCCAATTCCTAGCAATTTAGTAGTATTTACTTCAATAAAATTATTATAACATGAATACTACATAATGCAAGTATTTATTTTAAGAATGTCAATCCGGT
>JBNJCX010000064.1:0-8117 GCA_051744365.1 Bacillota bacterium | reverse complement strand
AAACCCAATGGGAAAACCAATGGGAAAACTGAAGAGAAGGAACACGCATAAGAAAAGCCCTGAATTTAAAAATTCAGGGCTAATATATTTCTGGATTCAGAAAATGCACTGTGGAGATTCCTATGGCACCTGCTTCAAGAGAGTTCATAACAGACTGCTTTGTATTAAGGAAACCGCTTGAAATTATAGGAGTCTTAGTCTGGGTTGTTATCTTTTCTATAAGCTCCGGAAGAACACCGGGCAGGATTATTGCACCGTGAGGTCGGGTTTTCTTGATATGTTCTATGGTATAGTCGAGCTTGTATTCGTTGTATACAGAGAACCTGCCAAGTGTAAATATTCCCATCTCCTTGCTTTGTTCCATCAGGGACGGCTTTGATGTAATTATTCCATCTATTTCGATGTTCTTTGATATAAACTCCAGACCCCAGGAATCCTTTGAATAACCATCCACTGCATCAAGATAAATGAAAATGTTCTTTCCCTTATAATGAGCCTTTTTTGCCAGTTGTCTGAGATTGAATATATTTCCCGTCATTAGAAATATATTCTGGCAGTGGGACTCCAGCGCCAAAGAAAATTCATCAAGTGTATTTGTTTCAGCTATAACCGGATACTGAATCAGACTATTGAATAATAGATTCATTGGTGGCCTCCGCAATAAGTCTTATTTTATTTTCACGGGATAGCGATTTTATGCTGTTTTCCCTTTTCATGGCGGAACTTTTGTCAGGTTGTTCCTCAGTGTAGACCATCTCGACAGGAAGTCTGGATCTGGTGTATTTTGAGGCTTTTCCTTCATTATGTTTTTTTAAGCGTTTATCCAGGGAGTCTGTATATCCCGTATAAAGGCTGTTGTCATTGCATTTCAAAATGTACACATAGAACAATTTACTCTTCCTCCCTATCAATTGCATCCAACACCTTTTTTATTGTATCAAATGAGTGACCTTTTCTTTGCAGGAATCCTCCGATTCGCCTGTATCTCTTCTGGGATTTGTCATGAAGGATGGATGAATATTTGGATTTCACAAGGTCTACCAGTTCCTCCAATTCCTCGTGGTATTCCTCTTCAAGGGCTTGGGCAATCAAATCCTTCGCTACTCCCTTTTGTGCAAGCTCAGTTTTGATCCTATAAGGGCCATGTTTTTGAAAGGCTGTCTTGTCCCGCACATAAGTTCTTGCAAAGTCAAGATCATCAAGATATCCCGAATCAATAAGAATTTGAATTACATGTTCTGCTGTTGAGGGAATGAATTCCTTCTGAATAAGGTAGTCCTGGAGCTCCTTCCTGGTCCGCTGTCTGAAGCTAAGATAGTGGAATGACATAGACTTTGCCTTCTGTATTTCATCCCTGCTCCTTATCTGGGTTAATAGACTCTCGTCAACCTCCATCCCCTTATGCAGGTTCATCTCTTCCTTTGTGGTATAGTATATTCCAAATGCAAATTCATTGTCGATGAATATATTCAACCTTTCGGGATCCCTTTGTGAAGTAATATTAGTTATAATCATCTGGAGTCCTTTCTATAGAAGCGTTAATCTTTCTTCAACAGCACATATAACCCAAGCACTATCAACAGGGCAGGCCACAGCTTCATAACTTGTCTCACAGTATATGAGAACCACGGGAACATTGTATTTCCAAGAAGCACTGCTCCAATAAGAATCAAGCCGATTCCCATTATTAGTCTGCTGTTGTCATTTTGATTCTCACTGTTCTCATCGTCAGGTTGAATGTAACCGTCATCCTCAGGGATTACTAGTCCGCATATGAGGTAAGCCAGTGCAAAGGTGCCGAATGAAGTAATTGCAAGGATAAACCATACAAGTCTTATAATCGTTGAGTCAATGTTAAGGTATTCCCCAAGGCCTCCGCAAACTCCGAAAATATATTTGTCAGACCTTGACCTTCTAAGCTTTTTCATCATCTTCCCTCCCAATCTCTCTTTCTAATACTGATAATATCAGATTTTGCGTTTAAATAAAATAGGAAGCTTAAAATTACATAAATTTTCACGGAGTTATAATTCCCTTGCAAACAGGTTTGTGGTAACATAATATAATTAAGAGGTGATTGTAATGTATGATTTGTTTTCTATTGGATTGAAGTATGTTTTTGTCTTTATAATCTATCTTTTTATGTTTACGATTATCAGGATGATATATCTCGATATCAGGAACGTGGATTATGGCGATACACAATCGGGAACCTATTTAAAGCTGCTTAACAGAATTGATTCCCTGCCATATAATCTCAGCGACAGCTATCCTGTTGAAAACGCACTTACGCTGGGTAGGCAAAAGGACAACACTATAGAGATAAAGGATCCCTATATCTCAAAAAAACATTTCAGGATTACAAAGGATGAGGACCAGTTTTTCCTTGAAGATCTGGGAAGCTCCAACGGTACCTATCTAAATGGCGAGAGGGTAGAGGATGTAACGAGAATCAAAAAAGGCGATATAATAAAAGTCGGTGAGATTGAGTTTATTTTTATCGACAGGGAGTAGGAAGGAGATATTATGAATGAAAAACTAAGCAGCAAGACTCCAAGAAAGCTCTTGTTTCTCTTTGAGATTCTTTCCCTGTCATTGATTTTTTTGTATAGCCTTGACGGCATAAGGAAGGAAACCTATATGATAGCTGTTGGTCTTATTCTGCTGATATATTTTTCAAACTTTATCCTTGGGAAAATATCAAGAGGAGACAGTTATATATTTCTTATTGTGAGTATGCTTATATCCATAGGAATAATAATGATATACAGAATCAGTCCTGACCTTGGACTTAAACAGCTTATGTGGCTGGCCATAGGAATCACAATGTTTTTTGCAGCCTATTTTGCAATAAGATGGATAAGCTTGTGGGACCGTCTTGGACCACTTTATCTTATTGGCTGCTACGGACTGTTTGCCTTGACGTTTATCATGGGCTCCAGGACCCACGGTGCCATCAACTGGATATCCATAGCTGGATTCAGTGTACAGCCTGCTGAAATTACCAAGATAATTCTTGTGTTTTTATTGGCCTCCTTCTATGGCAAGGACGACAGGTATCGCAAACAAAAATATTCAGAATTGATTTTAATGGGGGTAGTCTATTCTTTTGTAGCACTTCTTTTTCTACAGAGGGATCTTGGAACTGCTTTGATTTTCTTTGGAATATTTACAGGACTTCAATATATATATTCGGGCGATAGAAGACTTATATGGGCTAATCTGGGAATATCGGCATTTGGAGCAGTATCAGGGTATATGCTCTTTGACCATGTCAGGACAAGGGTTATTATATGGCTGGATCCATGGCCTTATATAAATGACAAGGGATACCAGATAACCCAGTCATTATTTGCAATCGCTGAAGGAGGCTTTTTCGGGACAGGTCTTGGCAGGGGAAATCCATCATTCATTCCCCTTTCTTACAATGACTTTATCTTTTCGGCCATAAGTGAGGAGATGGGGATTTTCACTGGAATAGGAATCATTATGCTTTTTATGATTCTGGTTTACAGGGGATTTAAAATTGCCCTTCGTCAGGAGGATCAATTCTATCGGATTATTGCGCTGGGGATAAGCCTCCTTTTTGGGATACAATCCCTTGTGATAATCGGAGGGGTATTGAAGGTAATTCCTTTGACAGGTCTGACCCTCCCGTTTGTTTCCTACGGAGGCACATCAGTTGTGACAAGCTTCATTGCTCTGGGAATACTTCAGGGAGCATCTGAGAAGCTTGGGAAGGTTGTGATGGCAGATGAATAAAGAAAGAAAACGTATAATAAAGCTACTTGTTGCACTTTGTCTGGGCTTTGTATTTTTAATAGGTTATCTGAGCTACTTCCAGATGTTCAAAGCACAGGCAGTGAGGGATAACTCATTCAATAAGAGACTGTGGATCAATGAGGACAATGTCATGCGAGGAAGCATCGCTGACAGGAACGGAGAAATTCTGGTCTATTCCGAAAGACTGGAGGGGGAACTGAATCGAATCTACAAGTATGACAATCTCTACAGTCATGTTATCGGCTACAGCCTGAAGGATTACGGAAAGTCGGGACTTGAGAGAAAATTCAACTCCTACCTGGTCAATGCCAATGAAAACACTGCCATAAATGAATTGATTAACCTGATAAACCCTTCTGGAATTGGCAATAATCTTCGTCTGACTATACATCATGGTTTACAGGAAAGGACGAGGAAGCTTTTGGAAGGGAAGAAGGGCTCAGTAATCACCATGAACCCACAGACAGGTGAAATTTTGTCGCTGGTAAGCATGCCCGACTTTAAAATAAGCAATCTAAGCGAAAATTGGACTGATACATTGGAGAATCCGGACAGTCCACTGGTTAACAGGGGAACGCAGGGTCTATATACTCCTGGGTCAGTATTCAAGATAGTTACAGCTTTAGGAGTAATCCGGCACGGAGTACCCGAGGCTATATACGAATGCAGTGGGAGCACTGTGATTGACGGCTATACCATCAGCGATTTTGATCAGAGCGGTCATGGACCACTGAATCTTGAACAGGCATTTACAGTGTCCTGTAACACTTATTTTGCAGAACAGGCTGTTTCACTTGGCCATGACAGACTGAGAGAGGTAGCTGAAAATCTTTATTTCAACTCAAATATCAATTTTGACCTTGAAACAAACAAATCAGTATTTCCTAAGGAGTCAACAGGCTTGACAGATCTGGGTGCCTCAGGAATCGGACAGGGACGGGTATTGTCAACACCACTTAATATGCTGATGATTACTGCAGCAGTGGCAAATGATGGATATATGCCTGAACCACATATAGTGGAGTCAGTTACTTCACCTCAGGGTAAAACTATTATGACCCGTACAATGAGCTCTGAGAAACTGCTACAGGTTGGCGAAGCTCAGTCTTTGAAAAGGATGATGAGAGAGGTGGTCCGCAACGGAACGGGATCAAATGCAGCCTTAAGTGGAGTTGAGGTTGCGGGCAAAACCGGTACTGCTGAGAATACGTCTGGAAAGAATCATGCGTGGTTTGTAGGTTTTGCACCTCTTGAAGCACCAAAGGTAGCAGTAGTTGTATTATTGGAGGAGGAGGGTGCGTCAGGGGGCAGCGCAGCGGCACCAATTGCTCGGGAACTGATGGATTTTGCTTTGAGAAACATATACGATTAAATTAAAATGCTCCCGAAGGGAGCATTTTTTCTAAAGAAATTTACTTTTGAGGTTATTCCAGTACATGTCCTTGCTGAAATTGAGCTTGTAAATCTTTTTATCAGACATTGTGAGGTCCACTGACTCAATATTATCGTATCTGAATTCCATACCATCGTTTAGAACCAGAATAGAGTTTTCGTACCTGTATTCAGGCTTAACCTGAATGATTGCCTCTCCTGGGATAATGGCACTGTTTGGCAGACTTCTATAAGCACTGGAATTTATTGGAGCTAGTGGAGTAATTTGAAGTGATTCAAGGCTTGGATAGACGATACTTCCACCGGCTGAAAAATTGTATGCAGTGCTGCCTGATGGTGTAGAAACGATCAAACCATCGCCACTGAACCTTTGCAGGTGATTATCATTGATGAACACCTCCAGATGTACCACCTTTGAGCGGACGCCTTTGATGACAATTTCATTGATTCCAGTAAGGTAAAAGCACTTGTCTTTGGTACATACCTTTGCATCCACCATAAATATATTCTCCACTACATAATCCTCATTTTTGTATCTTCTGATAAAGGTATCTATTTCATTTGGTCGAAGCTCCTGGAAAAAGCCCAGATGGCCTGTATTAATACCTATGAAGGGAATCTCAGGAAATGCATTTCTGTGGATTGCTCTCAGGAAAGCACCATCGCCACCGATACAGATATTCAGCTCCGCATTCTTATCATAGGTCTCAGATGGAGTAAATCCATTTTTTCTAAGCTTATATATGAGATCTTTCTTGGTTTTTCTTGATTCGTAGTTTTTATTTGAGATTATATTGATTATCCGTTGATTATCCATAGTCCACACCCTTTAACATAGTAAGTATTCTTGTTATAATAATGAGTATTAATAATATAATTCTAACATATAAAAAGGTCTATTGAAAGATGGAGAGGATAACATTGATGTATAGGGAAGATGAAAACACTATATTGTTTGTAAATAATGGCAAGTCCACTGAATTGGATTTGTTTCTTAGAGAAAAGGGATTATCAGGTAGAATGATATCCAAAGCATTGAAAAAAGGAGATATCATCCTTGAGGGCACATCGTGCAACAGGAAGGCAATCGTGCCTTCGGGCTCAAGCATATGGTTCCATATGGAGGAAGAGGAGAGTGATATGGAGCCCCAGGAAATGGATTTGAGTATTCTTTATGAAGATCTTGATATCATGGTTCTGGACAAGAAACCTTTTATCCTGGTTCATCCAACTCCCAATCATCCTGATGGTACACTGTCAAACGGAGTTGCTGAGTATTTCATTAAAAACGGATTAAGGAGAAAAATCAGGATAGTGAACAGGTTGGATAGGGATACATCCGGAGTTATAATATTTGCAAAAAATCCTTACGGTCATCAACAGTTGGCATCTCAAATGGAGGATGGATCGGTTCGGAAAAAATATTTGGCAGTTGTCCATGGAATTGTGAAGAAGGACAATGGAGAGATATCGGAGGCATTGGGGAAGCATGCGGATGGTATACGTCAGGCTGTGAGGAAGGGCGGATTGGAGGCAGTCACAAGATTCAAGGTCCTTGAAAGGTTTAATGAAGGCACCCTCCTGGAGCTGGAACTTCTTACGGGAAGAACTCATCAGATCAGGGTTCATCTATCACATATTGGACACCCCATTATGGGTGATAATCTCTACTCAGACAAATCAGCCAAAATAGACAGACAGGCACTACATGCCTACAGTATGAGCTTCAATGCACCCAGGTCCGGAGAGAGCTTAACCATAAAGTCAAATCTACCGGATGATATCCAAAAGCTTATTAATTTCTTAAAAATTCAAAAAAATTTGGGAATGCATTGAAGTAATGTGTAATACGTAGTATAATAAATATAAGGAAATGTTTCTGCGATGTACGTTATTCTCATATAATTCAACCGACATATTATATACGGGAGTCAGACGTTCGGGAATGTATAACAAGCCCTCTTTGAGGGGACGTTAGAAATTTTCGACTAGACACCCACCTGCACTTACGCGGGTCTGAATTAGACGAGAGGACGGCATTGCGGGAATTAATCTTAAAATAAAAACCCTTGAGAAAGGGTTTTTATTTATGAGAAAATTTAATTATCAAAGTATCTGTATGGGATATTTTTTTCTATTTCTGAAAAGATAAATATACTTGAAGCCCATATCTCTTAACATTCTTTCACTGGAGCGATATTCATATCCAACATGCTCCGCTATATGAGCATCTGATCCGAAGGTAATAATATCACCGCCAAGCTCTCTGTAAAGCCTAAGGATGGAGGGCTTCGGGTGGGAGACTTCAATTCTGTATCTTAGGCCACTTGTGTTGAGTTCAATGCCTTTTCCCTTGTCGATTACAATCTTTAGGATTTTTTCAATCTTATCCATATACAGATCATATTTGTTTATTAGGTCCGGGTCATCTATGTATCTGTCTATAAAATCTATATGTCCCAGCACATCGAAGTTGTCATAAGATTTTACACAATGCAGTAATTCATCGTAATAGTGAGAGACTATTTCCGATGAGGATAGCTCGGTACTGTTGTAGTCATGGAAAATATCCTTTTTATTTATTGTATGGAGGGACATTATTACAAAATCAAAGCTGAACTCCTCAATAAAGGAATTGTATCTTTCCTCCAGCCCTGGCTGCATTCCTATCTCCACTCCTGCCAGGATCTCTATTTTATCCCGAAATTTGTACTTTACCCTGTTCGTATCCCTGAAATAGTCCAAGGGTCTGAATAAGAGGTCAATCTTATCCTCTGTGGCTTCAAAATCAACATGATCCGTAAAGCATATGGTTCTCAGGTTTTTCTTTATTGCGGTAAGGACAATATCCTCCATGGGAGTTTTTGAATCCAGGGAGAAATTGCTGTGAATATGAAAATCAAACATTAACTACAACTCCTGTCATTTATTTTCATTTGTTT
>JBNJCX010000063.1:0-8376 GCA_051744365.1 Bacillota bacterium | reverse complement strand
GTGAATCCTCCTTTAAATTAAGAATTGTTTTCTATCAATTACAATTATACCTTAATTTATTTGTGAGGATTCTTTGTTTTTAGAGTATCACAGGAAGCTTGTATATTAAAATAATTGCATACAACACTCATAATTTATTATACCCCATTGATATAATCCTAATAAAAAAATTGAACATACCGATATACTCTATCACAATACAGAGATAATGCAATGGTTTCAGATATTGGTTCTTCGGGTATATACAAAACATGAAAATTTTAAGGAGGGATTTTATGTTTTTCAAAAAGATTGAAACTGAAGGGCTTGCTCACTATTCTTACATGGTCGGCGATGGAGATGATATTGCAGTAATCGATCCAATGAGGGACGTGCAGGTTTATATGCATGAAGCCAGAAAAGCCGGGATGAGGATTAAGTATATTCTCGAGACCCACAGAAATGAGGATTACGTTATAGGATCCATGGAGCTGGCTGAAAAAACTGGCGCAACTATATACATATCTGACCATGAGGACCTGGGTCATGTCTATGGAGAAAGAATCCAGGATGGATTCCAGCTTGTCATGGGTGAGATAACTGTAAAGGCAATACATACACCAGGACACACATTGGGACATATGAGCTATGCTGTGTATGAAGAAGGAGTTAAGGATGCTTTTATGGTATTCACAGGTGACTGCATGTTTATGGGTGATCTGGGAAGAACTGACTTCTATGGAGAAGAAAACCTTGAAAAGATGACAGGGCTGCTATATGATAGCATTTTTAACAAGCTTCTTCTCCTTGGGGACCATGTGCTTTTATGTCCTGCCCATGGTGCCGGATCTGCATGTGGGGACTCCATGGATGAAAGACCATACTCATCGCTTGGATATGAAAAAGCTACAAATGAGTTGCTGCAGATGAGTTCAAAGGAAGAGTTTATTGAGAATTTTGCAAAGATGAGAATCAAGCCAAGATACTTTGAGAGGATGGAGGCCCTCAACGTAAAAGGCGGAGACTTTGTTGGAGATGAAGTTGTGCTTAATGTATTGAATGTGGATGAGATAGAAAAGATCAAGGATGAGGTAATCCTGATAGATGCCAGAACAAAAGAGGGATATATAGGAGGACATATTCCTGGATCAATTTATCTAAACAAAGGAAACCTTACAGCATTCCTGGGTTCAATCTACTTCCCTGATGACAAGTTAGCCTTTATTATAGACGGACAAATTGGAGAGATGGAGGAAATCTACTGGTACTGCAGAAGAATAGGATTTGACAACATAGTGGGATACTTGCCTGATGGAATTGAAATGTGGCAGGAAAAAGGCCATGAGGTAGATAAGCTTCCTACAATATCCGCAAGAGGATACAAGGAAATGCTTAAAGGCGATGACTTTATTCTACTGGACATAAGAGACTTCGAGGAAATTGAGGAAAAAGACCCAGATGAGAACAGAGTGAATATTCATCTCAAGAGTCTCTATGAGAACCTGGACAAGCTGGATAAGAACAAGACAATTTATGTTCTTTGCGGCTCTGGAAACAGGGCTACAACCGCTGCAGCATACCTAAAGGTGGAAGGTTATGATTCCGTAGTAATAACCGGTGGGGTCAGAATGTATAGAAATCTGGTCTAGGGATAGCAAAAAATCAACTTGAAGCAAGCAGCCTCACACTGGTGAGTCTGCTTGCTTTGTGAAACAGGGGAGGATAACCATGAGTACTGATATGACAATAGTCTTTGTAATACTGTTTGCTGCGGTTATTATGTTCTCAACGGAAAAAATCAGGAATGATGTGGCGTCCATTATCATAATGCTTTCCTTGGCATGGACTGAGGTTATACCTTTAAACCAGGCATTTGCTGGATTCTCCTCAAATGCTGTGATTGCTATCATGGGTGTTATGATAATTGGTTATGGAATTGAGAAGACGGGAATAATGGACAGCTTTGCCCAGGTAATAATGAAAAAAGCCGGAACCAAGGAGAATACAGTTATTGCCACTATAATGGCTGTGGCAGGGGTGATTTCATCATTTATGCAAAATATCGGAGCTGTGGCTTTATTCTTACCGGCTGTAAAAAAGATAGGCAATAAATCGGGAATCAGCAATCAGAGACTAATAATGCCTCTTGCATTTGCTGGCATTCTTGGAGGAACTATAACAATGGTTGCTTCAGGACCATTGATAATCTTAAATGACCTTCTTAATGAGGGTGGATATGACAGCTTTGGATTATTCAGCGTAACCCCTATCGGACTGGGATTGCTCTTTGTAGGTATTCTGTACTTCTACTTATTGTCAGGGAAAGTTTTGCCAGGTGGCGAAGAGAAAGATCAAGGAAGGAAGGACGAACTTCTTGATATCTATAATCTTCCAAAGGAAATCCATGAAATTGAAATCAAGAAGGATTGTGAATTGATAGGTAAAACCATTGAGGAATTGGATATCTGGAGAATCTATGGGATTCACATTCTAGCCTTGTGGGATTCTGGAAGCAAGACCTATATTCCCTGGAGGAAAACCACATTCAAGGAAGGGCAGTTACTTGCCATATTCGGAGAAGATGATCATCTGAAGCGTTTTTTTGAAGCATTTAATCTGGAACACAAGCACAATCTGGTGGTCTTCAGAGAGCTGGCAGATGAGAAAGAAGCAGGTTTTGCTGAAATAATCCTGCCACCGGATTCAAATCTCAAAGGGAAAACACTTGAAGAGATTGCATTAAGGAAGAATTACAGTATTGAACCGATAGTATATATAAACACAGATGGCAAGAGACTGAATCTTATGGATTGGGAAATGGAGCCAGGACTTAAGGCAATTGTTTTTGGTAGATGGGAAGACATCAACAGTCTGAAGGAAACAAAGGATTTTGTTGTCATAAGTGATGTGAAGCCACCGGAGGAGAGCTCAAGAGCTGATAAAAAAATTTATGCAATGTCAATCCTTGGAGTAGGTATAGTTATGATACTGCTGGGAGTGCCACTGCCACTAAGCTTTCTTTCAGCAGCTGTCTTGATGTTATTTACAAAAGTAATTTACAAGGAGGAGCTATACAAGGCAATAGACTGGAAGACAGTCTTCTTGCTTGCCGGTCTGATACCATTGGGGACAGCCTTTGAACAGACAGGAGCCGCAAGACTTACAGCGGAAGCCATAATAAACGTGATTGAATCTTGGAATGTGATACTTATAATTTTTGTAATAGGTCTTATCACTTCCTTCTTTTCATTGTTCATGTCAAATGTTGCCGCAACTGTATTGCTGGTACCTCTAATCCTGATTATGGGCGAGAGCTTTGGCATAGATCCAAGAGGTCTGGCGCTGCTGGTTGCAGTTGCTGCTTCAAATTCATTTATATTACCAACACATCAGGTGAATGCGTATATTATGGGGCCAGGAAATTACAACAATTCAGACTTTCTTAAGGCTGGAGGAATAATGAGTGTTATATTCCTTCTTGTATCGTCACTGATCGTTTATTTCTTTTATATTTAACAGGTTTTGCAAAGGAGGGTGAAAATGGATTTCTTAATGCTTGAAAGATGGTCGCCCTATGTTGTAGGTGTTTTGATTGGACTTTTGAATGTTGGCTCCCTGTTGGTTTCTAAAAAACCATTGGGCGCATCCACTAGCTTTATGAAGTTTGGGGGGATAATTTACAGGTCCTTAGATAAGAAAAAGGTCGAGAAGAATGAATACTACCAGAAGAACAAGCTGGAGCTTGACTGGGGTATGATGCTGGTGATTGGAATCATCCTTGGTGCCTTTGCATCAGCACTTCTTTCAGGGGATTTCAGTCTTACTGCTGTACCGGACATGTGGGCAAGCGAGGTATCTGACAATGTCATCATAAGATTTCTGGCTGCTGTTACTGGAGGAATCTTTCTTGGCGTAGGAGCCAGATGGGCTGGTGGATGTACCAGTGGACACGGAATCAGCGGTACAAGTCTGTTGTCAGTTATTAGCTGGGTTGCTGCAATCGCATTCTTTGTTGGCGGTATAGCTGCAGCCTTCCTTATTTACGGAATGTAGAGGTGATATAGATGGCAAAAGAAAATAAAAAACTTATGCAGGGTCTTGTTATAGGAATCTTGTTCGGCTTCTTCCTTCAGAAGGGAGGAGTAACCAAATATGATGTAATAGTTGGGCAATTGAGACTTATAGATTTTACGGTAATAAAAATTATCCTTACTGCGATAGTTGTGTCAATGCTTGGAGTAAGCTATTTTTATCCAAAGGGCATGGTACCAGTGAAGACAAAGGCAGGGTCCATCAAGAATGCAACCATAGGAGGACTCCTGTTCGGCGTCGGCTTCGGGCTTTTAGGCTACTGCCCTGGTACAATATCCGGAGCCATAGGAAATGGATATATTGATGCCATGACTGGCGGATTCATTGGAATAGTATTGGGAACTGTTATATATGCAGTGATGTACGGGAAACTGAAGGAAAGAGGAGTGCTTACCCAGGACAAGTACAGTGAGTACAGTCTGTTCCACAAGTTATCTGGAAATCCATTCAAGGTAACTTTGCCAATAGGAGCAGCACTTGTATTGGGGATGTACCTGATGGAAAAAAGTGGACTATAGGAGGATTAAAATGGCAAATAGAGTTGTGATTATTGGCGGGGTGGCTGCAGGAATGAGCTGCGCTGCCAAGCTTTCAAGAGAGGACAAAGAAGCAGGTATCACTGTGTATGAAATGGGCAAGCATATTTCCTATGGTGCCTGTGGACTCCCCTACTATATAGGGGATGTAATAAAAGACCCTATGAAACTCGTTATAAAGGAGCCGGAGGACTTTAAGGACACCAATATCGCTGTGATGAACTACCATCAGGTATTGAAAGTAGATCCAGAGGGAAAGTCTGTATCCGTAAGGAACCTGGAAACTGGTGAAGAATTCCAGAAACAATACGACAAGCTGGTGATTGCAACAGGGGCAGAGCCTGTTAAGCCACCTTTTGTCGATGACAGCATTACAAATGTTTTTACTCTAAGGACTGTGGAAGATGGACAGATAATAAAGAAAGCGGCACTTTCTGAAGATGTGAAGAAAGTAGTTCTTATTGGAGCAGGATATATCGGTCTTGAGCTGGTGGAGTCATTTCATAACCTGGGTAAAGATATCAGCTTAATAAACAGGTCGGCAAATATCATGAAACCTGTTGATCAGGAAATAAGGGACATATTGATAGATGAATTGAAAGAAAAGGATGTTAAGCTTTATTTTGGAAATGAGGTTGAGAAAATCACTAAGGATTCCAATGGCATGGTCAAATCTGTCGTAACTGACAAGGGAGAGCACGAAGCGGACCTTGTTGTAGTTGCAATCGGAGTGGTACCTGCAACTAAATTTCTGGAAGGAACTGGGGTGGATACCTTGAAGAATGGAGCCATAATAACCAACGACAGGATGGAGACAAATCTACAAGATATCTATGCAGCTGGAGATTGTGCAACCATATACCACAGGGTTTTAAAGAAGAATGTCCATATTCCTCTTGCAACCTATGCCAACAGACAGGGAAGACTGCTTGGCGAAATTCTGGCTGGGAAAGAAAAGAGCTTCCCCGGGGGCATCGGAGCATCAGTTGTAAAAATCCTGGATCTTACCATAAGCGCAACGGGAGTAAATGAGAAACAGGCAATAGACAATGAACTTGACTATGAAACAGAATTTATCAAGGGATACAGTAATGCAGGGTATTATCCTGGCAGCAAACCCTTATATATAAAGTATATTTTTGATAAAGAGACAAAGGTTCTTCTAGGGGCACAATTGGCAGGTATAAAGGGAGCAGAGCATAGAATAAATTCCTTGTCTATTGCGATTCAGGAGGCAATGACCCTTGAGGAAATTGCTTACAGCGACTTTGCATATACCCCACCTTATTCTGGAGCTTGGGATCCGTTGCAGGTTGCTGCAAATGTTGCGGAATAAATTCTAGTGACACATATTTATATACAGAGGTGAAGATATGGATAACAGAGACTACAAGGAGCTTTCAAAAAGTGAAAAAATTGGGAGGCAAAAGGAAATAGGGAAACTGTTTACCAAGCTTGGTTTCTTAGCTTTCGGAGGTCCAGCTGCCCATATTGCCATGCTTGAAACTGAAGCCATAGAGAAGAGAAAGTGGATTAACAGGGATAGGTTTATTGATTTTATGGGTGCCACAAATCTCATTCCCGGACCAAATTCCACTGAAATGGTTATGCTTGTAGGATATGAAAGAGGAGGGATTCTGGGATTGTTTATTGCCGGAGCTTCCTTTATAATACCTGCGATGCTTCTTGTTCTTGTGTTTGGCATAATGTATGTGACCTATGGGACTTTACCTGAGCTGACAACAGTTCTTGACGGGGTAAAAGCTGTCATTATGGCTGTAATAATAAATGCACTCTACAGACTTTTCAGAAATGTAATAAAGACCCCTGCGGCTCTTGCTTTTGGGATAGTTGTGGCAGCAATTTATCTTCTGGGAGCTGGAGAAATTCCACTGCTGTTTTTGGCTGGATTTGTAATGATGATATGGCAGAACAAGGATCGTCTACTCCGAAAAACCTATTCCCTGGCACTTCCAATGATTTTTTTGACTTTCCTTAAAATTGGTGCGGTTCTTTATGGAAGTGGGTATGTGTTACTTGCATTTCTGGAGGCCGAATTTGTCGAAACCTTGGGAGTTCTTACTGAACAACAGATTCTTGACTCAGTGGCTGTGGGACAGTTTACACCAGGCCCTGTATTTACAACTGCTACATTTATTGGCTACATTCTTGGGGGTTTCCCAGGTGCGGTCTTGGCAACAATAGGAATTTTTCTTCCGGCATTTATTTTGGTTGCTGTGATAAAGCCATTTATATATAAATTAAGGGAAAATAGATGGCTCTCAGGAGGTCTGGATGGCGTAAACATAGCATCCCTTGTTCTTATGGCGGTGGTTAGTGTAAAGCTTGGGGCCGCTTCTATCTTCAGTATCACTACAGCCATTGTTTTTATAGGTGGCATGATAGGAATCATAAAATACAATATTAATACAGCCTGGCTTATAATAGCAGGGGGACTAATAAATTGGCTTGTAAAACTTGCATTCTAGTTAATATTAAAAGAACCTTCAATGGTTCTTTTTTTTTGCATCAATTGAGAATAAAAATTAAAAACGTAACATTTGTTACTGAATTTTGATATAAAGTAATGTAGAATGATTGCAGATAATAAGGAGGTTTTAGATGAACAAATACTTTGATCCAAAGGAGAAAGTATTCGATATAACGGAAAGATATCCGGAAACACTTGATGTATTTGCTGCAAACGGTTTGGAACATTTGAAGAATGAAGCAATGCGCAAGGTAATGGGCAAGACTATAAATCTTGAAACAGCATGTAAGACAAAGAAGATCAACCTTGAGTTGTTTGAAAAGAAGCTTGTTGAAGTAATTGAACAGACAAGAGAAAATTTAGATGCTACTTTGAACCAGACAAGAGAAAATGGTGATGGTGAAGTCAGCATTCTTGGAGTGCTTCCATGCCCTGTGAGGATTCCACTGATGGAATCCTTCACCAAATGGCTGGAAGAGCATGAAAAGGAATTGGATTATAAGGTAGATTATGAACTGAAGGCTGCCAATATCGGTGTCGATTAGATTAGGGAAGAAATGGAAAGAGCAACTGATGTAGAGATAGCAGATTTATTTATGTCAGCAGGTTTTGACCTTTTCTTCGATGAGAAGCTTATGGGTAAATTTAAGCCCCAGGGTCTATTTGAGGATATGTCTGGATTTGAGAATCTTAACAAGGATTTCCAGAATGATGAAGTATCATTAAATGATCCAGAAGGACAATATACAGTTCTTGCTGTGGTGCCAGCAGTATTTTTGGTAAACACAGAGGAGCTCAATGGTAGGGAAATGCCTCTTTCATGGGAAGACTTATTGAATGGTGAATTTGATAACTCAATATCTCTTCCACTTAACGACTTTGATCTGTTCAATGCACTTCTTTTAAGTATCCATAAGGAATTTGGCGAGGATGGAATAAGAAGACTTGGAAGGGCCCATATGAGAAGCATGACTCCGGCTGAAATGGTAAAATCCAATGTAAGAAACACATCATCAGGGATTCCGACAGTTACTGTGATGCCATACCTTTTTGCAAAAATGGTCAGGGAGGAAAGTCCTCTAAAAACTGTGTGGCCAAAGGAAGGGGCTGTTATCAGTCCAATATTTCTTCTTTCGAAGAAATCCAGCAGAGACAAGGTTAAACCATTAGTAGACTACTTTATGTCAAGGGAAGTTGGACAGATGCTTGCTACAAGCGGTAAATTCCCTTCAACTCATCCAGATGTTGAAAATGGTCTCACAAAGGATCAGGGATTTA
>JBNJCX010000062.1:0-8662 GCA_051744365.1 Bacillota bacterium | reverse complement strand
AACAGACTTGCACTGGATACACTTGACGAAGCCATGGAATTGGCCCAACTGGGGATAGAACTTTTAAAATAGGAGATTAGGGCTCCTTTTTTCTTTCCTTGACAATGTTGCATGCTTTTGTTACATTATAAGGAATAAAAACAGGGTGTGAAATAAAAGGAGGAGTTATTTTGGAATTTGTGGGAGAGGGTTTAACCTTTGATGATGTACTGTTGTTGCCCGGTAAATCAGAGGTATTGCCAAGAAACACCAACGTGGGAACAAACCTAACAAGAAAGATCAGACTTAACATACCTTTGATGACTGCCGGAATGGACACCGTGACTGAGTCTAAAATGGCCATTGCAATGGCAAGAGAAGGTGGAATAGGCATTATCCATAAGAACATGTCCATTGAAAAGCAGGCTTTGGAAGTCGACAGAGTTAAAAGATCTGAACATGGAATAATAACGGATCCATTTTCATTGTCAAAGGAACATGCCGTATCCGAAGCGTTGGAGCTTATGGAGAGATACAGAATATCAGGAGTTCCAATAATTGAAGAGGACAATACCTTGGTGGGAATACTTACAAACAGGGATATAAGATTTGAGAAGGATATTACCAGAAAAATCGATGAGGTCATGACCAAGGAAAACCTCATAACTGCACAGATTGACATAACCATGGATGAGGCTCTTGATATAATGAAGCAGTATAAAATAGAAAAGCTTCCTTTGGTGGATGATGAATTTAAGCTAAGCGGTCTGATCACTATCAAAGATATTGAAAAATCAATAGAATTTCCACATTCCGCAAGGGATGAGAAGGACAGACTTCTGGCGGGAGCAGCTGTTGGAGTAACTGCTGATATGATGGATAGAGTTGCAGCCCTTGTAAAAAGCAAGGTTGATGTCGTAGTGGTAGACACAGCCCATGGACATTCAAAGGGAGTACTTGAAGCTGTATCAAAGATAAAAACCAACTATCCTGATCTTCAGCTGATCGCTGGAAATATTGCAACGGCTGAAGCGACGGTTGACCTTATCAATGCCGGAGCCGATGCAGTCAAGGTTGGAATCGGACCTGGATCAATATGTACTACAAGGGTAGTAACAGGTATAGGAGTACCTCAGATCACTGCTATTATGAACTGTGCGGAGGCGGCAGCTGAGTATGATGTACCGGTAATCGCCGATGGTGGTATCAAATACTCTGGAGATATTACAAAGGCTATCGCATCTGGTGCAAGTGTTGTAATGGCAGGATCAATGTTTGCTGGAACAGAGGAAAGCCCTGGTGAAGAGGTGCTCTTTGAGGGAAGAAGGTACAAGGAGTACAGAGGAATGGGCTCAATGGGAGCAATGGATTCAGGCAGCAGGGACAGATACTTCCAGGAGGATACCAAGAAGTATGTGCCTGAAGGAGTTGAGGGCCGCGTTCATTACAAAGGAAAGCTGGGAGATGTTGTTTATCAGCTTATAGGCGGATTGAAGTCAGGTATGGGATATGTGGGAGCAAAGGATATTCCCGAGCTTCGGGAAAAGGCAAAGATGATAAAGATTACAGGTGCAACTCTTGTGGAAAATCACCCACACCATATTACAATTACAAAGGAATCTCCTAATTATCAGAGAGGATAGAGTACAGAACCAGGTTAATAGCCTGGTTCTTTTCAATCCACAATTCACAGATCTCAATTTACAATTTTAGGGTCCATCCATGAGGTCAAAGATCCTTCGGCAAACCTCAGGATGACAATTTAATATTAACTCAAAAGGTACTTTGCAAGCATTTCCTTTCTACTTTCTACTAACTACTAAACAACTAGCCAACCAAATGTTACCCATATCCTGGTTGTATCCTTTCCATTGAGAATTGCGTAGTGCCCGGCGATAGAATTATTCAAAATCATTGATTTTATCGTAATTCATCGAGGGGGTATGATCTGTGAATTGAATGTTGACAGGGTATGAATTAGTATCAGATAGACTTTTATAGGTAAATGTAGTAAAATGAGGGCATAATATGAAGAATTAAGGTGAACGAAATGAAAATTGGCTTGGATGTTGGTTCCACTACATTAAAATGTGTCGTGCTGGATGAAGAGGACAATTTAATTTTTCACTCCTATGAACGACACTTTTCCCAAATCAGGGAAAAAACTGTTGTGCTGTTAAATGAGATAATGAAGAATTTCCCGGATAAGAGGGAAGCCAGTATCTCTATTTCAGGTTCTGCAGGAATGGGTCTTGCAGAGAAACACAGCATACCATTTATTCAGGAGGTTTATGCCACAAGATTGGCAGTCATGAGGGAAGTAGAGGGAACTGATGTTGTAATAGAGCTTGGAGGAGAGGATGCAAAGATTCTGTTCCTGTCAAATGGTCTGGAGGTAAGGATGAATGGGTCATGTGCAGGAGGTACGGGAGCATTTATTGATCAGATGGCGACGCTTATGGGAATAAGCCTGATTGAAATGAACGACCTTTCAAAAAGTCATAAAAAGAAATACACTATAGCATCCAGATGTGGAGTCTTTGCAAAATCTGATATTCAACCACTCCTAAATCAGGGTGCAAGCAAGAGCGACATGTCGGCAAGCATATTCCAGGCTGTTGTAAATCAGACAATAGGCGGACTTGCCCAAGGTAGACCAATCAAGGGAAAGGTAGTCTATCTTGGAGGACCTTTGACATTTTTCTCGCAGCTTAGGGAAACTTTCAACTCTACACTTGAAGTACACGGTATATGTCCGGTGAATTCTCTGTACTTTGTGGCTTTGGGGGCAGCTCTTAGCGATCTCGAAGCCCCAATTGTTATACAGGAGATGGTGGAGAGACTAAGTACCTATAAAACAAGCAAGGCATACGGTGGTTTGAAAAGATTGTTCAGGGATGAAGAGGAATACATGATATTTAGAAGCCGCCACGACAAGGAGCAGGTTACGTATGCTGACCCTTTGACCTACACAGGTGAGGCTTTTCTGGGAATAGATGCCGGCTCAACAACAATAAAGGCTGTCATTATGGATGAGGATGACAGAATACTTCACAGTATATACAGATCAAACCAGGGTAATCCAGTACCATTGATAAAGGATTTTCTCATGGATTTCTACAAGAAATATCCTCGCGTAAAAATAAAGTCATCGGCAGTTACAGGCTATGGGGAAGAGCTTTTGAAAAACGCATTCTCAATTGATTTTGGAGTAGTGGAGACAATCGCTCATTATACTGCTGCGAAAAAATACAAGCCGGATGTGGATTTTATAATAGATATCGGCGGTCAGGATATAAAATGCTTCAAAATAAGGGATGGAATAATTGACAGCATATTCCTTAACGAGGCATGTTCTTCGGGCTGTGGTTCATTCCTTCAGACCTTTGCAGAAGCGTTGGGATATGGAATAGCTGAATTTGCAAATCTTGGGATTTCTTCACAGGACCCGGTGGACCTTGGATCAAGGTGTACGGTATTTATGAACTCCTCTGTAAAACAGGCCCAAAAGGATGGAGCAAGCATGGCAGACATATCTGCAGGCTTGTCAATCAGTGTAATAAAGAATGCCCTTTACAAGGTTATAAGAGCATCATCACCAAAAGACCTAGGGAAAAACATCGTGGTCCAGGGAGGAACCTTCTACAACGATACTGTCCTGAAGGCGTTTGAGAACGAGCTGGGGCGAAACGTAATAAGACCCAACATATCAGGCCTTATGGGGGCCTACGGCGCAGCGCTTTATGCCAAGGAGCAGAAAACTGACAGGTCGTCACTGCTTGGAGTAAAAGAGCTACAGAGCTTCAATTATCAGGTAAGGGTTGTGATGTGCGGACTATGCGAGAACAACTGTAGCCTTACTGTAAACAGCTTCGGTGGCAATAGGAAGTATATCGGAGGCAACAGATGTGACAGACCTGTCAAGAACAAGGATGTTGAGGAAAGATATGATATGTACGATGAGAAGCTGAAGCTTCTTAAGGAATATAAGTCAATCAAGGGAAGAAGAGGAAGTATAGGGCTTCCCATGGTGCTAAACATGTACGAGATGCTGCCCTTCTGGCATACGGTATTTTCACTACTGGATTTTGAGGTAATTCGTTCACCTTTTTCCTCAAGGGAGCTGTTTATTAGAGGACAGCATACAATTCCCTCGGACACTATCTGCTTCCCTGCTAAGCTTGTTCACGGGCATATGGAATATCTGGTAGACAGGGGAGTGGATACAATCTTTTACCCATGTCTCACATATAACATAGATGAGAAGTTGGGAGACAACCACTTCAATTGTCCTGTGGTTGCATATTACCCGGAGGTGGCAGCAGCAAATATTGAGAGGCTGGAGGAGACCAATTTTGTATTTGATTATATGGGTCTGAAGAACAAGAGGGTACTTGCAACCAAGCTATATGAAATACTTAAAAGAACACATAAGGATATAAAGATCAATGAAGTCAGATTTGCTGTTGACAGGGGCATAAAGGAGTATAAGAACTATATCAGGAAAGTACAGTCCAAGGGTCAGGAATTCCTCGATATTGCAAGAGAGCAGAACAAAAGGATTGTTGTATTGGCTGGGAGGCCTTACCATGCGGATCCTGAGACGAATCACGGTATCTCAAAGCTTATAACTGAATACGGAGTGGTTTTATTAAGCGAAGATTCCATAAGCAATCTGGCTTCCAGGACCCCTGTGGATGTCCTGAATCAATGGACATATCATTCCAGACTGTACTCCGTGGCAGACTATGTAGGGAATCACAAGGATATGGAGCTGGTGCAGCTTGTATCCTTTGGTTGTGGGCTGGATGCCATAACTTCGGATGAAATAAAGGCTATACTGGAGGAAAAAGGCAAAATATATACTCAGCTGAAGATTGACGAAATAACAAATCTCGGAGCAGTAAGAATAAGAATCAGAAGCTTGCTTTCTGCAATAGAAGAAAGGGACAAGGAGGTTGAGGTCAGTGGGCAATAGAGTCAAGAGAGTTGAGTTCACCAAGGAAATGAAAAAGGAATATACAATTCTATGCCCGGATATGGCACCAATACACTTTGGATTGTTGGAAAAGGTGTTCAGAAATTTCGGATACAATATGGTAGTCTTAAAAAACTCGGGATCTTCAGTAGTTGACCAAGGTCTGAGAAACGTCCACAATGACACCTGTTACCCGGCACTGCTTGTCATAGGTCAGATGATCGATGCTCTGAACTCAGGAGAATATGATACAGACAGGGTTGCGCTGCTTATAACCCAGACAGGGGGAGGCTGCAGGGCTTCCAACTATATCCATCTTCTAAGAAAGGCTATTATAAAGGCTGGCTATGAGCACGTGCCGGTAATATCCTTGAATGCAGGAGGAATGGAGAGGAACAGTGGCTTCAGAATTTCATTTCCAATGCTGAAGCAATCCATGGCAACCCTGATTTACGGAGACCTTCTGATGCTGTTGCATAACCAGGTAAAGCCCTACGAGAAGAATTCCGGAGACAGCCAGAGAAACCTGGATTACTGGGTTGAAAGGTTGGGGGATGAATTCAGGAAAGGGAGGACCATAAAACAGAATGAAATGAAAGAGCTTATGAATGAGATTGTCCTTTCCTTTGAGTACATATCTAGAGATAAACAACAGAAGGTAAGGGTTGGCGTTGTTGGCGAGATTTACGTAAAGTTTTCAAGTCTCGGCAATAATAAGCTGGAGGAGTTCCTTCACAAGGAAGGCTGCGAGATTATGGTACCTGGGCTAATGGGCTTTATCATGTATACTGTTGAAAACGGAGTGATAGACCAACGGCTTTACGGCGGAGGGTACTGGAAAAGTTTTATAAACGACAGGATTAACAGATACCTTGGAGGCCTTGAAAGCATAATGATAGAAGCCATTGAAAAAAACAGCAGGTTCACTGCCCCATCGCCCTTTAAACATCTCAAGACGCTGGTGAAGGATGTTATTGGACTGGGATGCAAGATGGGTGAAGGCTGGCTGCTGCCTGCAGAGATGATGGAACTGATTTCAAAGGGCTACGAGAATATTGTTGTAACCCAGCCATTTGGATGCCTTCCCAATCATATTGTCGGAAAAGGTGTTGTGGCAAATATAAAGGCTATACACCCCGGTGCAAATATTGTCCCCATCGACTACGACCCCGGAGCGACAAGGGTGAACCAGGAGAACAGGATTAAGCTTATGCTTTCAGTTGCAAGGGAAAAGCTAAGTGAAGCCAAAGAAGGGGAATCCAGCAGAATTGAAGAGCCTGTAAAGACTTCAATGCCTATAAAAATGAGTTAACAGAAAAGCCTAAGAGTCTGGTCGGGCTTTGCTATTATTGACATAACTTTGACAAATTGGTAGCATAAAGTTGGAGGTGTTAAAATGTGGACAAGAGCTGGATTGAAGCAGCAGGCGAAGGATTTTCTTAAAAGGCATTACTGGAAGGCATTTGCAGTTTGTCTTATAGTGGCAATTGTGACGGGCGGCTCAGGCAAAAGTGAAAAAGATGTGGACACAGACAACAACATTTACAATGAAACATTCACATCAAGCAGAGAGTACATAATTGATTTGAGTCCCAGAAATGAAATAATAAATTTTACAACAGAGGGAATGGGATTTGACAATCCACTGGTCTTCTCCACAACCTTTGGAGTATTTGTAGCATTTTTTATATTTGCGTCAATTGTGGGGATAATAATAGGAAATGCTCTACAGGTGGGTGAAAAGAGGTTTTTCCTCCGTGGATTTGAAAATGATGTAAAAATAGGCAATCTGTTCTCCACCTTCAAGAAGGGACAGTGGCTGCCAATTGCCGGTAAAATTTTTTTGCTTGAGTTATACATATTTCTCTGGACATTGCTCTTAATAATCCCGGGAATAATAAAGTATTACCAATACAGGATGGTTCCGTATATATTATCAGAGGATCCAGAGATGCCGCTGAGAGAAGCTATTGAAATAAGTACCAGAATGACCGATGGGCAAAAGGGGGACATATTCTTGCTGGACCTTTCCTTTATAGGCTGGTATCTTCTTGGACTGCTGTTTTTCGGCATAGGAGGTATATTTGTAAGACCATATCATGAGGCAACAGTTGCCAAGTTGTTTGAACATTATATCGGCCTCAGGGAAGAGGAGCCGATTCTGGAATATTAAAGATAACACTAAAAAGCCTGCTTATCACAAAAGCAGGCTTTTTAGTATATTTAAGGTATCATTGATGATATTTCCTCCCGAATTGCGGGAGTTATTCTTTCGTTGCTGGCTTTAATCTTCTCCAGCATAAGATTGATTACATCCGACATATGTGAATCCGGGTAAACATTGACTATTTCCTGAAGGATCTCTCTTGAATCACCCTTAAAGCTGCCAGTTTCCTCATCGATTACTGAGCCTTCCTGTGTAAGGTATAGCATTGAATTCATATAGTCCTTGTAAATCAATAGAACCTCTTCCAAAAAATCAGAATAGCTATAGGTTAGGCGGAATGATTCTATTTCAAGAATTCTCTCTGCCAAAGCCGGCTTATCTATAAGGAGGCTATCCTCATCCTTATAGGGTGCAGATTTTTCCTTTGCCATAATCTGGAGATATTTTCTGAACTCATTGGTGACATTCGTTCCGAAGTCATCAACAAAGCTTTTATAGTCTATCTCATAGCTGTACTTACCGTTTTGAATGACCAAAAAATACCCGAGGTCAAGATTTGTAAGGAGCATTTCCTTCAGATCAGGCTCTGATTGGAGTATTCTGTCCCTTTGGAGATATTCCCTGTCATTTAGACGCTCTTGGGAGAGTCCGTATTTTTCAAAGAGGGAATCGAAGGAATAGTCCTTCATATACTTTGAGAACATAGCCGCAATATCAAGACTGCGATAGCTTTTATTTACCTGAAGTGAAAAGAGATGTTCTTCCAGGAGAACTGTCACATCCTGGATTGAACGGTCATCCAAGCTTTGGAACAGATGCTCCTTGTAGCCGTAGCTGCCTGGATTTGGACCTTCTACTGCAATATCAGCAGATTGTGATTCCATAGGAGAATCCATCGCAAGAGAGTCCCTGGGGGCAGCCATAGTCATTAGCTGGTCCGAGCTTTCTTTTTCCACTAGAACTACATCAGCTCCGTCATTGCCGTTCCATTTGTACCATATCTGTATTGTATCGGCTTCTGATGAGTCCCCAGCCTGTGTTTCCGGATCTATTGCATATATACTGAATTCAAGTACGCCATCATCGTCAATATCCTGTATGGTATTGGATGTTTTCACAGAAAACAGATTCACCTTTTTTGGATTCAGTATGTTTAGAAGCTTCCCATCCTTGAGTATAAATCCATAGGTTACGCCAGCCTTTGAACCAACCTGATTGCTTAAAAGTATACCGTTTTGACTTTCGGAAATTTTTCCAGTCTTCAAAATGTAGTTAGTATTGTCATAGTTCATCGGAACTTCATCCAGTATTGAATATGAGGAGGATTCGTAGCCGTAAATGATCAGGGATCCCTGGTCATCAATATTCTCTGGGTTACGCTGAATGTACATGGCTATTTCGGGAATTTCATCACCTGTAAGGTCTCCTATTGCATAGTGACCTTCAGATACCCTGACCTGAGGATTCAGCTGTAGAAGGTAATCTTCTATTCTGGACCTTGAAATGTCGGACTCCAGAAGGGATTCATCAAATGGGAA
>JBNJCX010000061.1:0-9282 GCA_051744365.1 Bacillota bacterium | reverse complement strand
AAGGAGGCGTAAGGGAGCAACTTTTTTATATTTTATTGTAGAATATCCATCCTTCTTGTGGAGCAGAATGCAAAAAAAGCCCTTGAGGTCGCCGACTACGGATATGTTCTGGAGACGGGGGGACCTGGTTCTTCAGGGACCGGGGCAGGAGCTGCTTCACGACGAAAAGGTCAAGGTTGCCTATCTGGGCCAGGCAAAATGATTTCTTTGTAATCCAAATGTAACTATACTCCTCCTCATCTATGGGTATAAAACCAATAGAAAGGGGGAGTATTCTTTATGATTAAAAAGACATTATCCTTGGTTATTGCATTTGCACTAGTACTTGTATCAGGCTCAGTAGCCCTTGGAGACATAGAGGAGAAGCTCCAGGGACATTGGTCAGAGAATTCAATAGACAAGAGCTTTGCAACCTTCTACTTTCCTTATCTTGCAAGGGATAGTTTTGCAGGCTTCAATCCGGATGCAGGGATTTCAAGGGAGAATTTTACGCTTTCATTGGCTTCCCTTTTGAAGACACAGGGCTACATGGTTTCAGGGCTTGCCAGTCCCGGAACACTTACTAGAGCGGGGATGGCAAAGAGTGTGGGGGAAAAGCTTCTGGAAATAGGATTGGCTCCAGCAGATGAGCACAGCCTTCCATTCGGCGATATTTCCACCATGGATAATGAAGCCCTGGCAGGCTTAAGGCTGCTTCATAGGGAAGGTATTGTAAGGGGTGAGAGCAGCAGCGTGTTCAATCCAGCAAGAAGGCTTACACAGGCAGAGGCAATAATAGTACTTCAGCGAATTCAAAGTGCAGTAAAAAACTTCAGCGAGATTGACTACAGAACACTGGGTGTGACACAAAGCTACAACAACCATGAGGAGATAATCACAAAGGTTTCGGACGATGTGGTTACACTGGTTGTAACAAGGGAATTCCCGACTCCTGGATACTCAATTTCCGTAAAATCCATCGAAAGGGAGAACGAGAGTTTCAGGGTGTACTTTAAAATTACACCACCGGAGCCTGGAACAATGGTACCTCAGGTTATAACCTACAAGACCATAACCATTGAGCTGGATCGCGAGGACCTTGGAGAACCGCCATACGACTTTGTTGTGGATGGATTCAGGGATATGTAGAAAATAGCAACAAAAGACCCATTCAACACCGCAGTAAGAACTCTGTGGTGTTTTCCTTTGCATATTATCGCTTTAACAGGGTTACATATTATGGTAAAATAAATCTAAGAGAGGAGGGATTTTCGTGAAAAAGGTAATGACAGGAAACCAGGCAATTGCAAGGGGCTTCTGGGAAGCGGGAGGAAGACTTGCTGCCAGTTATCCAGGATCCCCCACAGTGGAGATGCTTGAAAGCCTAAAGGAATATGATGAGATATACAGCGAGTTTTCAACAAATGAGAAGGTGGCACTTGAGGTTGCAATGGGAGCATCCTTCTACGGAGCAAGGGCAATGGCAAGCATGAAGCATGTTGGAATAAATATTGCTGCAGACCCCCTGATGACATTTACCCAGACCAGGACCAATGGTGGCTTTGTACTTGTATCAGGTGATGACCCGGGCATGGCAAGCTCACAGAACGAGCAGGACAACAGAATTTTCGGGAAGTTTGCCAATATGGCCATTCTCTATCCCGGAAACAGCCAGGAGGCCAAGGACTATATGGGGATTGCCCTCGAAATGAGCGAGAGCTTCCATATGCCCATGCTGTTGGATATAACATCCAGGGTTTGTCACAGTAGAAGCATTGTGGAAACCGGAGAAAGAACTGAGATGGGGATCAGGGGATTCCAGCCGGACAGGGAAAAGTATACCATGCTTCCCCCTCACACCTTCAAGCCACAGCATCAAATGAAGGAGAGGATCCGGGAGTTAAGTGAGATAGCCTATCACATCCCAATAAATAACCTCCACGAAAAGGAAGGAACTGATACACTGATTATTACTTCCGGACTGATGTACTACAATCTTCTTGAGCTTGATCCCGAAGTTTCAATATACAAGCTGGGAATGGTGTATCCATTATCTGAGAAAAAAATCAGGGAGCTGGCAGAGAAGTACAAGCGGATTATTGTTCTCGAGGAAATGATGCCATTTATTGAGAACGAGCTGACTCTTATGGGAGTGGAGCCCCAGGGCAAGGATCTTTTCAGCTTCACCGGGGAGCTACATATTGAGGATATAAGAAAAGGGCTGGAGAAGGCCGGTGTAATAGAGAAAAAGGAAGTAGCTCAGGAACCGAAGGTTGATACTGTACCAAGACCTCCCATGTTCTGTGCAGGATGTCCCCACAGGCCGGTGTTTGATGTGCTGAAAAAGCTTAAGCTGAGGGTCATAGGAGACATAGGCTGCTATTCAATAGCAGCGTTGGACCAGTGGGATGCCTCCGATATTATGATCAGCATGGGAGCGACTGTAGGAATTACAAAGGGCATGAACAAGATGATGAGAAGAAACGGCGACGAAGCACCGATAGTTTCAGTTATAGGTGACGGTACCTTCTTCCACTCAGGCATGACAGGCTTTGTAAACCTTCTTCATCAACAGGAGGAGGATGACAATATGACCTTCCTCGTTCTTGAGAACTCCACAACCGCCATGACGGGAGGGCAGCACAATGCATCCAGTGGAAACTTCAATCAGGCTGACGATATGAAGGTCGATATAAAGGCCATGCTGTCTGCAATCGGCTTCAACAATGTCAGGGAAGTGGACCAATTTGACTACAAGGCCTTGAAGGAGACCATCAAGGAGGAGACGGGGAAGAAGGGAATCTCCGTGATCATTACCACAAGGCCATGTGCCCTGAGATACAAGGTCGTTGAAAAGAATTTCTACGTTGATCCAAAGGTCTGCATTGGCTGCAGGACCTGTATAAAAACAAACTGTCCACCAATCAGGATGAAGGAGTATAGGGGAATCGACAAGCTGAAATCCTTTATAGATCCGGATATGTGTGTGGGCTGTAGCGTATGTGCCCAGGTTTGTCCCGTAGGCGCAATAAAAAGATCCCAATAGGAGGTGGTCTTCAAATGAAAAATATTATGGTTGCAGGTGTGGGAGGACAAGGCCTTGTCCTTGCTACCAAGATAATAGCGGAAGCTGCCCTTCAGGCAGGTCTTGATGTGAAGACCAATGATGTTGTCGGTCTATCCCAGAGAGGTGGAATGGTATGGGGTTCGGCAAGAGTAGGAGAGAAGGTAAATTCGCCTAATATTCCCGTTGGAGAGGGAGACATCCTACTTGGGATGGAGCCTCTTGAGGCAATGAGGTGGAAGGGACTCCTTAGAAAGGGAGCCCTGATTGTAATAAATGAAAAAAGAACATATCCATCCCCGGTGCTCCTCGAGAAAGTGGAGTATCCTGAGGATGAAATAGAAGCTATGGAAAAGGATTATACTGTAATAAAGGTGGATGCAGCAAAGGAAGCCAAGGAGGCTGGGAATATAAAGGCTGCCAATACAATAATGCTAGGAATCCTGGCAAAGCATCTGGATATCGATGTGGATGTCTGGGAGAAGGTTCTTGTTGAAAATGTACCGCCAAAGGCAAAGGACGCAAATATCGAAGCCTTTAAGAGAGGGTACAACTATCAATAAAAGATGACTGAACATGGTGGGGAGGATTATATACCCCGCCTTGAATCTGTTTCCTTTATTTAAATTTTCTGATATAATATTTTGATACAATATAATAAATGAATTTTTGTGGCAAAGGAGGGGAAGAAATGATTGGTTTGACGGAGAAGGGCAATATCTTAAAGGAATCTGGTAGAAAGCTTGCTGTCTCTTCCACTGAGGAGAAGAACAAGGCTTTGAAGGCTGTAGCTCATTCCATCGACAGGAACAGGGAGGAAATACTGAAGGCTAATGCTCTGGATGTTGAAAATGCAAAAAAAACGGGAATGAAGGAAGGTCTGGTTGACAGGCTCTTGCTGGATGATGGAAGGATTGGCGGAATTATTGACAGCCTTTATACGGTGGAGAAGCTTCCCGATCCCATATGGAAGTCAGACAGGGTATGGACCATGGAAAATGGACTGACAATATCAAAGATGACGGTACCTCTTGGAGTAATCGGCATAGTGTATGAGTCGAGGCCAAATGTAACCGTCGATGCCTTTGGGCTTGCAATGAAATCAGGGAATGCAATACTCCTGAGGGGAAGCTCAACTGCAATACACTCAAATATCGCTTTGGTCAAGGCCATTAAAGAAGGGCTGAAGGAGACTGAAATTCCTGAGGGCGTTGTTGAGTTTATTGAGGATACTGACAGGGACCTGGTCCTCGAGATGCTTAAGAGCAATGATTTTCTGGATCTGGTTATCCCAAGGGGAAGCGGAGCACTTATTGACTTTGTGATAAAGAATGCAACAGTTCCTACCCTGCAGACAGGGGAGGGAAATTGCCATGTATATATAGACGATTCAGCAAATCTTGAGAACGGGGTAAAGATTGTAGTAAATGCAAAAACTCAAAGGGTAGGCGTGTGTAATGCCTGTGAGACTCTTCTTGTAAACAGGAAGGTCGCCAAGATATTTCTGCCTATGGTCTATGAGGCCTTAAAGGAAAAGGTGGAACTAAGGGCAGATGAAGAGACAAGACGTTTTATTCCTGCCAATCCAGCAACTGAAGAGGACTGGGCAACGGAGTTTCTTGACTATATACTTGCCATAAAGGTTGTCGAGGATGTGGATGAGGCAATTGACCATATAAACAAGTACGGGACCATGCACTCAGAGTCCATAATAACTGAGACCCTGGGAAGTGCCCTTAAGTTTCAGCGTCAGGTAGATGCATCCACAGTATATGTAAATGCATCCACCAGATTTACTGACGGAGGGGAATTCGGATTTGGCGCTGAAATGGGAATAAGCACCCAGAAAACCCATGCAAGAGGACCGGTAGGTCTGGAGCAGCTTGTTACAAACAAATACCTTGTAATGGGACAGGGGCAAACCAGAAAGTAGGGATATTATGGATGATATGATGATAAGGAACGCCAACAAGATAGTGATAAAGGTGGGATCGAGCACCCTTACCAGTGAAGACGGTACAATAGACAAGGATTTTCTGGAGAACTTTATACTTCAGGTAAAGATCCTGATGGATGAGGGTAAAAAGGTGATTATCGTGTCTTCAGGGGCCAGGATTGCCGGAGTTGCAACACTTGGGAAGTGGTCTAGACAGCAGGATATTCACTACAAGCAGGCCCTTTGTTCAATCGGACAGGTTGTGCTGATGGATTCCTACAGGAGGATTTTCAACAGGCACGGGATCCATGTGGGACAAATCCTAGTCACAAAGGATGACTTTGAGCACAAGGACAGGACCCTCAATATTAGGAACACCCTGTTTACCCTTATCGATGAAGGGGTTGTGCCAATCGTAAATGAGAACGACACAATAAGTGTGGATGAGATCAAGATTGGAGACAATGATATGCTGGCTGCCTACACCACGGTAGTATGGGGAGGAGATCTGCTGGCAATCCTTAGTGATATAGATGGAATATACAACTGCAATCCAAATGAAAATGCAGATGCATGCCTTATAGACGTAGTGGAGGATGTGGACAAGCTTGAGAATGAGATTTCCATCGGGGAGACAAGCTCCTTCGGTACTGGTGGAATCAAAACCAAGCTCAAGGCTGCAAGAATGGTCAATTCCTATGGGATACCAATGATTGTAGCCCACGGCAAAACCAAGGATATTATAACTCAGATAGCTGCAGGAGACAAAAAAGGGACACTGTTTCTTCCCGGGAAAGCATAGATTTCCTGGGAAGTCCTGTACCATAGACTAAAGGGGTAATTGCCATGATGTCCTTTAAGACAATCAAGAAGCAGACGAAGGATCTCTTGACTTTCGGATTATTTGCCAGGCTGTTGAATTTCCTCAAGGGAATCCTCCTGGCTTTTTTTATAGGAGCCAACTTCAGGACGGATACGTACCTGGTGGCATTTTCAGCGTCGGTCTTCCTTATTGGGATAGTGGCCGATGCACTAATCGTTTCCCTTATTCCAATTTACCATCAGATAGACCGGAGGGATGGAAAGAAGGGGCGGTTTGACTTTACACATAATCTTATTTCCTATTGGACCATACTGGGAGTGATCCTGGTAGCAGCCAACTTTATTCTTGCACCTGTAATAGTGAGGATATTCGGACCGGGCTTCGGTCCGGAGGAATACGATCAAGCCGTAAGACTCTTCAGATACGGCGCACCTATTGTGCTGGCGCATGTGTACAGGGCCATATTCGGAGGATACCTCCAGAGCCAGCATCTCTTCCGGGCAGGGGCAAAGGGCGGAGTTGCAAATGCACTTATATATATTGTTTATCTCCTGCTGTTCAGCAGGTACTTTGGCCTTGAAGGCCTAATGGTAACGGGAATTATCGCAGTGGGAGCCCAGGCCTATATGCTTGCAGAGCCTGTGTTCGAGAAGCAGGGCTACAGATACAAACCCATACTTGTAAGGAAGGACAGAAGCCTGGTAAGATTGAACAGATTTCTTTTCCCGATTATGGTAGGACTTGGAATCAATCAGCTTAACCAGGCAGTGGACAATGCTGTGGGTTCATTCCTGGCAGAAGGTACAATTGCCGAGTTGAGTTATGCCAGGGATATAATCGATCTTTTCATAGGGGCTGTGGTTATGGCATTGGTAACTGCAATATTTCCAATTATTTCAGAGAAGGACCATAGAATAAACAAAGAGGAGCTGGACCATTCACTGAGATACTCCCTAAGGCTAATTTCAATGGTTGTGGTACCCGCCACAGTGATGCTGCTTGTTATGGCCGAACCCATCGTAAGGCTTTTCTACCAGAGGGGTGAGTTTACAGCCCAGGCTACTGAAGCTACATCATTAATGCTTGTATACTATGCAATTGGAATAATCGGTATGAGCTTGATGCTCCTTGTAACAAGGCTGTATTACGCTAATGAAAATACAACCACTCCCATATTTATAGCAGCATTTGCACTTATTTTAAATTTGATATTCGATATTGTTTTCGTGTTGCTTATTGGACCTGGAGGAATTGCTCTTGGCAGCAGCCTTTCGGTTATAATTGCATCAATGTATGGGATATATGACCTGGATAGGAGGATGGATTTCCTTCAGTGGAAAGACATTGCATCAAGGTCCATAAAGGTAGTTTTTGCAGGAGCTGTGATGGCTTCGGTTCTCCTGGTTATTATGACTGGTGTGTCGGATTACCTTGGAGAAACTATTATTGCAAGTATTGTGATGATTGTCCTTGGTGCATTGCTTGGAATCGGGACATTTATTGGAGTGGTGTTTGTCACAAGGGCATAGAATATATTGGACGGAGGTAAATTGATATGAAGAATCCCTATATAGCAAAGAGATACTGGAGTGAAGAGGTAAATCAGTTGGCAGCAAGTGCAGATTTGGCAGCATCTATGGACGATTTGATAAACTTTACAATCGGTGACCCGGATGTGATTACGGATGAAAGAATTATCGAGGGTGCATTTCTCGATGCCAAGGCCGGATACACAAGGTATACGGAATCGGTAGGTCTTAAGGAGCTTAGACAGGAGATTTCAAATTATTTTCTGGAGCGTTACAATCACCAGGCAGGACTTGATGAGATAATGGTCAGTACCAGCGCCTGCCAGGGAATGTGGCTTGTGATGGAGGCAATTCTCGATGAAGGTGATGAGGTGATTATTCCTTCACCCTGTTTTCCACCGTATCCTGACCAGGTTAAGCTTGCAGGTGGAGTGCCTGTGTTCCTTCCCATGTATGAAGAGGAGGATTATCAGCTTAATGTTGAGAGGCTGGAAGAGCTTATCACTGACAGGACAAAGGCTATAATCGTAAACACACCAAACAATCCAATAGGGAGCTGTCTTAGCAAGGAGACTCTAGAAAAAATCGGTGAGGTTGCCATAAGGCACGATATACTTATTATTGCAGACGATATCTACACCCTATACAGCTACGAGGCTCCTTTTGTCCCAACTGCAACACTTCCAGGCCTTAAGGAGAGGACAATAACCCTGGGAAGCTTTTCCAAGGATTTTGCCATGACGGGCTGGAGGATTGGATATATTATAGCAAAGCCTGAATTTATAAAGGTTATAAAGTCTATAAATGAAAACAACGTATACTCGGCACCTTCAATTTCACAGCGGGCGGCAATACATGCCCTGAGACTTAGGGATGAGATACAGCCAGGGCTTCTGGAGGAATTTAGGAGCAGAAGCTATTATGCCTATGAAAGACTGAATAAGTTGAAGGGAGTCCATGTTATGGAGCCCAAGGGAACCTTCTATCTTTTTCCAAATATAAAAGATACGGGCCTTTCCTCAGCGCAGGTTGCTGATAGGCTTCTTAAGGAGGCCCATGTTGCAGTTGTGCCAGGGAGCGCATTTGGTCCTGGAGGCGAGGGCTATCTTAGAATTGCGGTCACCCTTGGAATACAAAAGATGAAAGCGGCCTTTGACAGAATGGAAGAGATGGATATTTTCAAATAGGGGGAGTTTTTTTGAAAAAGGTTGTTCTTGTGGGTGTTCCTGGAATGAACGATAAAGAGATTGAAAATCTCGAAAAATATTTGAGGGTTGAGGGAGTGGAGGATTTCACGTTCCTCGGTAAGCCTGTACTCCCCAGAGAGGAAGCTCTGGAGAAGCTCAAGGGTGTGGATGTTCTTGTAACCTGGGACCAGATGATGGACGACGGATTGTACAAAGAGCTTGATCTAAAGGCCTTTTGTGCTGCAAGCACCGGCTTTGATGCTGCAGATATTGAAGCTGCAACAAAAAATGGAGTTATGGTTACAAATGCAAAGGATTACTGTGTGGACGAGGTATCAGCCCATGCGGTGATGCTTATTCTCGCATGTGGCAGAAGGCTATATCATGTTACGGAGAATGTGAAGGAAGGTAATTGGAGCGTCGATGGAATCGGGAGAGTACAGAGGCTCAAGGGCTCCACTGTTGGGATATTTGCCTTTGGCTCAATCGCAAGAGGAGTTGCAGAAAAGCTGAAGGGCTTCGGCGTAAGAATGATTTCCTATGACCCCTATGTTGAGGAAAACGTGATGAGGGAGTACAGAGTGGAGAAGGTTGACTTCGAAACCCTTCTGAAGGAATCGGATTACATTACAATTCATTCCCCACTTACAGAGGAGACAAAGGAGATTTTCTCGAGAAGTGCCCTGGAGAAGACAAAAGATGGTGTAGTGATTGTAAATACAGCAAGGGGAGCCATAATAGACCAGGATGCTTTATATGAAATG
>JBNJCX010000060.1:0-9637 GCA_051744365.1 Bacillota bacterium | reverse complement strand
CCTAACCCAGTGATCGAACGAAGTGAGGGAACTGCAGGTAGGTCTTCCCATAGTTTCGCATCATAAATTTGTTTGCTCATTGCATTCGTACAAATTTGGAGCTCATTATGTTTGACTTACCAACAACTCGCAAAGCTCGTTGGGTCAAGTCATAAACGCAACGAATGCCAATTTCATGGACCGAAGGGAAAATGAAATTGTGCAATGAGATTGCGGAAAATTCATAAGAAATTATTTAAATAAGGAGGCGAGGAAATGGAAGGAATTATTGTGGCAAAATTCGGAGGAAGCTCCCTGGCGGACAGCGACCAATTCAGGAAGGTGAAGGATATTGTGACGGAGAATACGGACAGAAGGATAATTGTACCGTCAGCTCCAGGGAAAAGGCATGGAAAGGACCACAAGGTCACGGACCTCCTATATATGTGTCATCAGCTTTCCTCCCATGGACTGCATTTTGATGAGGTATTTCAGTTGATAAGGGACAGGTATGAAGGCATATGCAGGGATCTGGACCTGGAAACCCCAATAGGAGACATATTGGATGAGGTTCGGGAGAATATTTCAAAGGGTGCCTCCAGAGACTACTGCGCAAGTAGAGGAGAATATATAAATGGAATTATCCTTTCAGATTACCTCGGTGCCGAATTTATTGATGCTGCTGAAGTTATAAGGTTCAGCAACAGAGGTGTGTTTGATGAAGAAAAAACCGAGGAGCTTCTAAAAAAAAGGCTAACAGAAATTGAAAGAGCAGTGGTACCAGGTTTCTACGGCGCTGATAATGAAGGAAATATTGTAACCTTCTCTAGAGGTGGTTCTGATGTAACAGGATCAATAATTGCCAACGGAACAGAGGCAGTGCTGTATGAAAACTGGACCGATGTATCCGGATTCCTTATGGCAGATCCAAAGGTCGTTGATAACCCCTTACCCATCAGAGAGGTTACATACAAGGAGCTGAGGGAGCTTTCATATATGGGAGCGCCGGTACTTCACGAGGAGGCCATATTTCCCATAAGGAGCAAGGGTATTCCAATCCAGATAAGAAATACCAATCGTCCCGATGACCCGGGAACCCTTATAGTGAACGACAGCTGGTCAGGTACCAATCCAGGAATACTAACAGGTCTCGCAGGAAAGAAGGACTTTACCGTAATTTCTGTGGAGAAAACACAAATGACCGGGGAAAAAGGGTTTTTAAGAAAACTTGTGTCAGTATTTGAGGCAAATGATGTAACCATTGAACATATGCCATCAAGCATAGATTCAATATCAGTGATAGTATCCGACAAGGAGCTGAACGGAAAGCTTCCAAAGCTTATGGAGGAAATAAGGATCTACTGCAATCCTGACAATATTTCAGCCTACTCAAAGATGGCACTTCTAGCAGTTGTTGGCAGGGGGATGATCAATACAAAAGGAGTATCAGCGAGGGTTTTTACCTCCCTTTATAAGAATGACATTAACATAAGGATGATTTCACAGGGCTCAAGTGAGCTGAATATACTGGTAGGAATAGAGAACGACGATTTCGATAAGTCTGTAAGGGCAATATATAATGCATTCAATTTGGAGGAGGGAATTTAAATGAAAAAGTTCAATATAGCAGTGGTCGGAGCAACAGGTCTTGTTGGAAGAACCATACTTCAGGTGCTCCAGGAAAGACAGTTTCCCGTGGCGAACCTTATTCCCATGGCATCTGAGAGATCAGAGGGCGATCTTGTAGAATTCAATGGCAAGGAATACAAGGTAATAAAGGTATCAGAGGATGCCTTCAATGAGGGAATAGATATTGCATTTTTTGCAGCGGGAGGGGCAGTGAGTGAGAAGTTTGCACCGATTGCTGCAGAAAAGGGAATCCTCGTTGTTGACAACAGCTCGGTGTTCAGAATGAACGATGAAGTGCCGCTAGTAGTTCCTGAAGTCAATCCAGAGGACGTTATGAATAACAAGGGCATAATCGCGAATCCAAATTGTTCCACAATACAGTGTATGCTGCCACTAAAGGCATTACAGGATGAATATGGTATAAAGAGGGTTGTCTATTCATCATATCAAAGTGTTTCAGGATCTGGAACAAAGGGGCTCAGGGACCTTGATGAAGGGCTTTCGGAGTTTTACCCACATCCCATAAAGGGGAATGTTCTTCCCCATATAGATGTATTTCTCGAAAATGGTTACACAAAGGAAGAGATGAAGATGATTCAGGAGACAAGGAAGATTCTACATGACGATGGTATGAAGATTACAGCCACTACTGTAAGGGTTCCTGTAAGATTTGCCCATAGCGTGTCAGCAAATGTGGAGCTGGAAAATGAATTTGACCTTGAGAAGGTTAGAAAAATCATATCAGACTTTCCTGGGGTTATCCTCAAGGATGCTCCTGAAAAGGGAGAATACCCGATACCCCAGGATGCAGAGGGCAGGGATGAGGTATACGTTGGGCGGATCAGAAGAGATTTCAGCCAGGACAATGGATTGAACCTTTGGATTGTTGCAGACAATATCAGAAAGGGAGCTGCCACAAACGCAGTTCAAATCGGAGAGCTGCTGGTCAAAGATTGGGAGGAATTGAAATGATCAATATCGGATTGTTGGGATTCGGCACAGTTGGACAGGGAGTCTACAGAATTATTCAGGAAAAGGGAGAGGAATTGGCTCTCCAATTGGGAACGGAGATTGAAATAAAAAGCATACTGGTTAGAGATCTCTACAAGGAGCGAGAAACAGGGGTCCCCTTGGGGAAACTGACTTTGAACCCTGAGGATATAATCGGAGATGATGATGTAGATATAATCGTGGAGGTTACAGGTGATGTGGAGCTTAGTTACAGGCTAATAAGCAAGGCCTTTGAAAAAGGCAAGCACGTGGTCACAGCAAACAAGGCAGTTGTTTCGGCCTATTTTGAGGAGCTGTCCCATTTGGCAGAGGAGAACGGAGTGTTCTTTTTGTATGAGGCAAGTGTAGCAGGGGGCATTCCTGTCCTTAAGCCATTGAAGGATCAGATCAGGCTTAATAGGATTGGCAAAATTCAGGGAATCTTAAATGGAACCTGCAATTACATCCTTACCAGGATGACAGATGAGAACCTTGCCTATGATGATGTTCTCAGGAAAGCTCAGGAGCTTGGTTATGCTGAAGCCGACCCCTCATCAGATGTGGAAGGGACGGATACCATGAGAAAGCTAAGGATTCTGTCGACAATTGCCCTTGGAGCATCTGTTACAGAGGATGATATAATCTGTGATGGAATTGATTCTATTACCGATCTTGATATAGGTATACTAAGAAAAAGAGGGAAAAAAGTGAAGCTCATTGCTGAAGCCCAGGAGGTTGAAGGTGGATACCAGGCTATAGTTCAACCAAAGGCAGTCTCCACAGGAAGTTATTTTGCGGGGGTCAACGGTGCACAAAACAGCGTCTCATTTGAAGGCGGATACTCAGGGATTCTGGGATTCCAGGGCCCTGGAGCAGGGATGTTTCCCACTGCAAATGCGATTTTAACGGATGTGATAGATTGCATTCTGGAAACTCAATCAAGGAACAATCCATTAAGGGGCAGACGTCTTGAAAATAGAAATGAGGATATTAGTGGAAGCTATTATCTGAGAATATCAGATTATGAAGAATCAATGGTTTTTCCGGAAGATTACATCAAAGAGATAGTTTGTCAGGAAGAAGGGAATTTTGCATTTATTACTGGAAGAGTAAAGCTTCACAATCTGCTGTATAAGCTTGCAGAATATGAAGATAAGCCTTTTGTATTGATTGCAATGGAGGAGTAGGAGGGAAACATGAGATACTACAGTACAAGGAATAAGAACAAAATGGTTTCCTCAATGGAAGCCATAATAAAGGGAATTGCAGAGGACGGAGGGTTGTTTATACCGGAAAGCATTCCTGCATTGCCAGAAATTTCGAAGATGCTGGACCTTGATTACAAGAATCTTGCAAAGTTGATTCTGGGATTATACTTTGATGATTATCCTGAGGCTGATCTGGAGAGAGCAGTTGAAGGAGCCTATGGGGAAAAATTCCAAGGGGATGAGCCTGTAAAGATCCAATCCAGAGGAGGAGCCCATTTTCTGGAGCTGTTCCACGGGCCTACACTTGCATTCAAGGATATGGCACTTACTGTGCTTCCCTTTCTTATGAGTTCAGCACTTCAAAGCAAGGGAATAAAGGAGGAGGTTGTTATCCTCACAGCCACCTCAGGAGACACGGGCAAAGCTGCCCTTGAGGGCTTCAGGGACGTACCGGGAGTAAATGTGGTAGTATTCTATCCAAAGGATGGAGTCAGTTCCATGCAAAGACTTCAAATGATCACCCAGAGGGGAGACAACACCCATGTGGTTGCGATCGAAGGAAACTTTGATGACGCACAGAAGGGTGTAAAGGATATATTCGGGGATGTTGAATACAACAGTATGCTTAAGGAGAGAGGTTATCTACTATCCTCAGCAAACTCCATAAATATCGGAAGGCTGGTACCGCAGGTTGTCTATTATGTATACGCCTATCTAAAGCTGCTAAAGGAGAAGAAGATAGACAGAAATCAGGAAGTAAACATAGTTGTACCCACAGGAAACTTTGGGAACATACTTGCTGCATACTATGCCAAGGAGATGGGCTTGCCTGTAGACAAGCTCATATGTGCATCAAATGAAAACAAGATACTCACTGATTTCTTTGAAACGGGAGTATATGACAAGGACAGAAAACTTCTTCTGACATCTTCACCATCTATGGATATTCTGGTGTCAAGCAACCTGGAAAGATTTTTATTTCATATTTCCGGGAAAGATGACTCAGCAATAAGCAAGATGATGGAACAGCTTTCAGAGGAAGGAAGCTTCAACTGGAATGATTTCAGTAATGAAGAGGTTTATGGGGAGTATGCAGATGAGAAAGAAGTAGCACAAAGCATAGGTCAACTTTATGATAACGAAGGGTATCTTATGGATCCCCATACTGCAGTTGCCTATGCAGTTTACAAAAAGTATCTTAAGGAAACTGGCGATAAAAAGCCGGTTATACTAGCATCAACAGCAAGCCCGTTCAAGTTCCCTGACAAGGTGATTGCATCTATTGGCAAGCCAGTTCCTGAGGATATTTTCAAGGGGATGAAGATTATTTCAGATGCAATGGAAGTGGAAATACCTCCTCAGGTGGCGGAGCTCAAAGAGCTTCCAACACTACACGGGAAGGTATGCAATAAAGAAGAAATGAAGGAAGTGGTTCTCCATCTCCTTCAAGGAGGAGAGACAGATGATTAGAATAAGGGTACCTGCGACAAGCGCAAATCTTGGACCGGGCTTTGACGTAATGGGACTTGCAATTGATAGATACAATGAATTCACTTTCAATGCAAACGCCGGATCTACAAGGATTGATACCATGGTGCACGAGGGATACAACATGGTATTTGAACATCTTGGGAAAGAACCGGAGCCTGTTGAAATTACAATTAATGCTGATATTCCCATCGCAAGGGGTCTTGGATCCTCCTCCTCCTGCATAATCGGTGGAATGATGGGTGCAAATGAATTACTTGGCCGCCCCCTTGATAAAAATGAGATACTTAAAATAGCAACTGAATTTGAAGGGCATCCCGATAATGTTGCGCCGGCTTTATTGGGAGGAATGGTTGTTTCAGCTATGAAGGACGGTGAAGTCTACAGCATAAAGATACCAATAAGGAACAAATACTCATTTATAGCTCTTATACCTGATTTCCATCTATCGACAGAGGTTGCCAGGGCGGCTCTTCCAAAGACAATACCCCACAAGGATGGGATTCACAATGTCAGCAGGGCAACCTTGCTTGTTGCAGCATTTATGACAGGCGAAGACCATCTCTTAAGAATAGGTTTTGAGGATATGTTCCATCAGCCATACAGAGGTGACTTGATACCGGGATTCGATAAGGTAATGAAAGCGGCAGGCGATTTTGGAGTTCTTGGTTCCTACTTAAGCGGTGCCGGCTCAACAATAATGTGTGTCGCAAAGGAAGATAACGATGATATTTGCCATAAGCTATCAAAATATATGGAATCAGAATATCCCAGATGGGAAGTCTCTATCCACAGTATTGAAACCACAGGGGCTGTAAGAATCTAATTGTTGACTCGAACAGTAATTAGAGGATATAATTGTTATCAAGCAACATATTGGACTATGGGCGATGGGGTTCGCCATTAAATGCTACGGCTGATGACTCCTGTCGGGGACTCTTTTTGAGTCTCTGGCAGGAGTTTTTTGACTTTTGTTTTAAGGAGGAAAAGGATGGCAACTAGTTTAGGAATTATAACAATAATGGGCCTTGCGGCCAACTGGATAATGGACAAGCTCCATATTCCAGGCCTTTTGGGAATGCTGATGGTGGGAATTATAGTGGGTCCCCATGGTCTTGATTACATAAGTCCGGAGCTGATGAGCGTTTCTGCAGATTTTAGGGAGATAGCACTTCTAATTATTCTTCTAAGGGCTGGACTGGGTCTGGACTGGGATGTTTTAAAGAAGGTAGGAAGACCTGCCCTTGGTCTTAGCTTTATTCCGGGAATTCTTGAGGGAATAACCATAATGGGGATATCAATGCTGGTATTTGATTTTTCATTTGTACAGGGAGGAATTCTTGGATTTGTAATTGCAGCTGTATCGCCGGCAGTAGTTGTCCCTGCAATGCTGCAGCTGAAGGATGAAAGAAGAGGGGAGGATAAGAATATTCCCACTTTGATACTTGCGGGGGCATCTCTGGATGACATTGTCGCAATAACAATATTTACAAGCTTTCTTGGAATTTATGGAGGTGAGAGTGCAAGTGTTACAAAACAGCTATTCCAGATTCCAGTGTCAATTTTGACAGGAGTTGGAGTAGGTTATATAGTGGGAGTGGTATTTGTCAGGATATTTGAAACCCATCACATTCGGGACACAAAAAAGGTTCTTATGATCCTTGGCGCGGCAATTCTCCTGATGGGATTTGAGGATCTGATTACGGGATTAGTTCCTTTCTCCGGATTACTTGGTGTTATGACAATAGGATTTATAATTCTTCTTAAAAGAGGAATAGTTGCAAGAAGGCTTTCAGTGAAATTCAATAAAATATGGATACTTGCAGAAATCCTGTTATTTGTTCTGGTGGGAGCTCAGGTTGATGTAAATGTGGCCATAAATGCAGGAGGTATAGGTTTGTTGATAATTTCAGTGGGACTCCTTATGAGGTCTTTGGGAGTATATCTTGTACTTCTAGGAACTGAGCTGGATAGAATGGAAAAGATGTTCTGTGCCGTTGCATATACGCCAAAGGCTACTGTACAGGCGGCAATCGGGGCGGTACCTCTTGCTTATGGAGTGGAAGGAGGAGAGCTTATTCTTGCCATGGCAGTACTTTCAATAATTTTGACAGCCCCCTTGGGATCAATGGGTATAAAATACATGAAACGTTATTTAAGCTCGGAATCAGAATAAAAAGCGATAAGGAGAGAGAATCATGGCAGACAAGAAAGGGATTCTGGTGTTGATCATATCCACACTGATCCTTGTGATAATCTACCGTTTTCTTCCCAACAGGATTCCAGTGCTGTTCTGGCTTACAGGGAATTATTTATACGCTCCTAGGGAGTTTGTATTTGCCTTTGCGATTATACCCTATGTTGTTTATAAGACATGGTGGAGCTAGAGAATTGAGGGAGTTTAAGTCATCGGTATTTCGGGTAAATAGGTACCATTAGCACATAGGAGGTCATAAATGCGAATAAATTTCACACAGAATTCCTTATATGCCCGGTGTAGATCAAGTCCATTGTATACATAATATTTTATAGAAGGAGTTTTTATTATGATGACACCCGAACAAAAGGCAACTATTATAAAACTTGCGACAGAAAGTAATGTAGAATATAAAAATCAGCATATTAGAAAACTTATATCTAATATGGAGGAAAACTTTAGTGAAATCACTAAAACCTACAATAGTTTATCTGATATAGCTTCCGAGGAAGATGATTTGATTTTAGGTATATCCTGGGTTTTAGATAATTATTATAAGGTAGGAGAAGAGTACAGTAAATTAAAAGTATCCTCAATTAAAAAAGAAAAATTACTTCTTGGCATATTGACTAATACGATTTTCAAAGGTTACCCTCAGATATATCATATAGCTATAGATTTGATTGAAAGTACTAAAGGTAATTTTAACGAAAACACAATTATAGAATTTTTAAAAACTTATCAAAATAGCAAGATATTATCAATAGCAGAAATATGGGCTTTTAATACCATGCTTATCATTGCCATTACAGAAAAGATAAATGAAGAATCAAAAGAAATACTAAAGACACAAGAAAGTAAACTTAAGGCTATCCATACACCTATAGAGGATCCAGAGATAGTTTTTGACAACATAAAAAAAGAACTTAGAAGCAACCCAAATTTATCTCCTATATATATTGAAACTTTATATAGACGATTGAGTAAAAATCAAAAAATATATTCAAAAACATTTGATTTTTTAGATTCTGAATTTAAAGAAAGAAACACAGACTTGAAAGAGATCATATCTCTTTCGCATATGTACCAGTCCAATATTGATATTTATATAGGGAATCTTTATACTTCATTAAACAAAATTTCTAAATTCAACTGGAAAGTCATCTTCGAAGAAGTTTCCATTGTTGAGAATATTTTAAGAGATGATCCTTCTGGTTTTTATAAACAAATGGATTTCAACTCAAGAGACCATTATAGAAGAAAACTTGAAAAGATAGCTCGCGAATACAATATAGAAGAAATTCAAGTTGCATCAGCAGCTGTAAAGTTATCCAAAGAAAGTAACGGACCCTTAAGAGAACAACATTGTGGATATTATATTATAGGAAAAGGCGAAAAAGATTTAATTGAAAGTTTTAATCTAAAAATGAAATTTAGACTACAAACAGAACAGCTTTCATATCTTTATATAATAATTATAGCTATACTAGCTGTACTTTCATTTAGTTTGTTTTTTCAATATTTTAATGGCATGAATTATCATATTGCAGCTACCATTTTATTGAGCATAATGCTAACTATACTTTTAAGTGATCTTTATATAAGATTATTCAACTACTTATTACAAAAGTTCTATCCTGTTAATTTTTTACCTAAATTAGAATTTGAAAAGGACATCCCCTCAAAATATAAAACTTTTGTTATAATGCCTGTACTTATAACTTCAGAAGAACATATTGAAGAAATATTTGAAAAAATGGAAGAATATTTCCTTGCAAATAGATCCAAAAATTTATATTTTGCTCTTCTCGGTGAATTTATGGACTCAGACAAGGAATCAGATGAAAAGGACAATATTCTTATAAATGCTGCACTAAATAAAGCTAAAGAGTTGAATAAGAAATATAGTTCCTCAGACTCTGTTTTTTATTATTTTCAAAGAAAACGTCAATATAATAAAAAACAAGGTAAATGGATGTGCTGGGAAAGAAAAAGAGGTTCACTTACAGAATTTAACAACTTAATCCTAGGTCAGAAAAACACTTCCCACAAAGTCATATCAACTGATATTTCACAGCATATAGGAAAAATCAAATATGTTATAACCCTTGATGAGGATACTAAATTGCCAATAGATTCTGCCAGA
>JBNJCX010000059.1:0-9846 GCA_051744365.1 Bacillota bacterium | reverse complement strand
TCATACTTCGAGTGGGTACAGAACCTCTACGGATACTACTGGAGCGAAAAAGAAGTAGAAGAGAAGGAAGAAATCGCAATGGTTAACGCATTCAACGCTCTTTGGAAGATCAAAGAAGAGTATAGCGTGCCAATGAGAAGATCAGCTTACCTACACTCAGTTAAGAAGGTTGCTGAGACCATGAAGCTTAGAGGATGGTATTAATCAGCTCAGGCTGTAGAATAGCATAGAATTGATTGATAGAGGCAAGGAGAAATCCTTGCCTCTAATTTTGTAAGACGTGGGGACGTTTCACTTGTCTTTTTTGTTATATCATTTTTCCTTCCGACACAAGTGGAGAACCAGAAGACCCTATAACCTAACCCAAATAATTGTGAATTGAGAACTGATTGTAGTATAATGTACCTAAACACAATTTAGGAGAATGTAGAATGAAATACACAATCGAGAAAAAAGAGCATAAGCTTGTAATCAGGAATCTTAAGGACTTCAATCCTACCCATATATTTGAAAACGGCCAGTGCTTCAGATGGTACAGGGAGGATGATGGAAGCTATACAACCGTTGCAGGTGGAAGGATTATCAACGTACTCAAGGAAGGGGATATTATAATAGTGGATGGTACCGATGAAGAGGACTGGAAGGATTTTTGGCATCCTTACTTTGACCTTGACAGGGATTACGGTGAAATCAAGAGAGAGCTGTCAAGGGATCCAATTCTTAGGGAGGCGATCCAGTTTGGCGATGGCTTAAGGCTCCTTAACCAGGACCCGTATGAGACGATTATCTCCTTTATAATATCTGCAAACAACCAGATTCAAAGAATAAAGAATGCAGTCGAAATGATATCCAGCGATTTGGGAGAATATATTACAACCTATAGAGGAAGAAGCTACTACAGCTTTCCTCACCCCCAGAAGCTTGCTGACAAGAGTACGGAATATATACGTGAAAAGTACAGGGTAGGCTTCAGAGGAGATAGAATAAGGGAGGCTAGCAGAAGGATTGCTGATGGTGAGTTTGACACCCAGTGCATCTTCGACACAGAACATGGAGATGCTGTGGATCTTCTGAGAACACTCCCTGGAGTAGGGCCAAAGGTCAGTGGTTGTATCCTCTTGTTTGCCTATGATAAATCAGAGGCTTTTCCTGTGGATGTATGGGTAAAAAGGGTTATGGAATACTTTTACTTCAAGAGACCGGCTAAGAAAAAGGAGCTTGAGGAATCAGGAGAGAAGATATTTGGTGAATATGCAGGATATGCTCAACAGTACCTTTTCTATTATGCAAGAGAGCTTGGAATAGGAAAGTAATATAGACCATCGTCATTGGACGATGGTTTTATTTTTTTGACAACATATTGTTACTATATCGTAACCCATTGTGATTCATGGATTGATATACTTTAGTCAGATACCATAAGAGAGGTGGTTAAAAGGTGAAGAGCAGAGTTGTTATAGCAGTGTCCATACTGACAGCCTTCATTGCCATCCTGTCAGGCTGCAGAGGGGAAAAGGTCCTAGACCATACCCGGGGGAACTTAACCGGTGAGGGGTCATATCTGGTTGTTCTCACCGGTGAAGACAATCAGCAGTACATGAAGGATATTGTGATCTACTCCCTGGAGGATGGCAAACGGGAGGTTTTTCGGGAAGACATATCCTATCTTAATCCATGGAAGCTACTTGTTGGAGATGTTGACGGAGACGGTATAGATGAAATATCGATCGGCGTGTACAAGGAGTCACCCCTGCATCCGGTAATGGCTAAGAGGCCATTCTTCTATAACTTCAACGGAGAGGAATTGATTCCAAAGTGGAGGGGATCAAGGCTTTCAAGACCCTTCCAGGATTACATCCTGCACGATCTGGAGGGGGATGGTGTGATGGAGGTAGCAGCAATCGAATACCTACAGGATGATACACAGCTCATTCACATCTACAAATGGAGGGAGTTTGGATTTGAAGGCTATAAGGAAACGGAGACTGTATCTTCTATTGAGAAAATATTTGCTTTTGAGGGTAAATTGCATGCGTATATTGAAAAAGACTCATCTCATATCAGATATATGATAATTGAGGGAGAAGAAGGACTGGAATGGAGGGAGTATGATGATTAGGAAGAGTGGTATTGTTTTATTAACCTACCTGCTTGTATTATCCATGATACTTGGTGGATGTACAGGAGCTGTTGAAGTACCTGAAGAGCCCGAAACACCGGAAGAGATACCGGAGCCAGTGGAAGAGCCGGAGGATCCACAGGAACCAGTGCAAGGACCTGTCGATATACCGCCTGAGGCTGATTTTTCAAATGTGGTGAATATGTCGGATTTTCCTGATTTGTCAGAAGAGCAGAAGGAGATGCTGATTCAAAACAGATTCTTTGTATCCCATTCGGATCAGAAGCAGTTATTCTATGTATATGAACTGAATGAGTACCAGGATGTACCCTCATTTATCACTACAGACTCGGTCCTGCATACATACCACATATTCTACGACTATCTGTTAAGGACCCTGGAAAATGAAAAGCTTATTGGATTGGCGGAGGAGCTCACTGAGGAGATGCTGGGAAAATCCATTAAAGCTTACCAGACTGTTGATGATCCAACATTGAGAATAGTGCTATCGAAGAATATCGCATATTATTCAGTGGCTCAAACGCTGCTTGAAAATGAGTTGCCTGATAATATTCCACAGGAGGCACTGGATATGGCAACTGAGGAGATGGACAAGATTGAAGGTCAGGAAGGTTTTGTTGATTCAGCAATATTTCCATTCCAGATGGACTACAGTCAGTATATCCCAAGGGGACATTATACCAGGTCAGAGGACCTGGAAAGATATTTTCTTGCAATGATGTGGTATGGACAGGTACCCTTCCCACTATACGAAAATAAGGAGAAGAGAAATGAGGAGCAGACTCTACAGGCATTGATCATATCGAGGATGATTTCCGAGGATGAGGAGCTTTTGGACAAGTGGCAAAGGATATATGAACCTACAAACTTCTTTGTTGGAACATCGGATGATTTGGGAATCGGGGATTATATGGAGGCAATAGAGGAGATATACGGCGAGAAAGCAGAATTAGGCAGATTTTCTGACAGGGGACTGCTGGATAGATTCTACGAAAAGGCCAAGGAGTTTCCGGAACCTAAAATAGTTGCAAATTATACAGATATTGATACTCCGGTCACCAAGCAGTTCAGGTTTATGGGTCAGAGATATGTGTTTGACTCCCAGATAATCCAGGAGCTTGTCTATCCTATACTTCGTCCAATACCGTCGGGACTTGATGTTATGGCAGTTCTCGGTTCAGACAGGGCGCGGGAGATTCAACTTGAGAAACCTGAAAATCAAAAGTGGGAGGATTATCCAAAGGAAATGGAAAGACTAAGGGGCGAATTCTCAACCTATGGAGAGAAGGACTGGAAGAGGAACCTTTATACAGGCTGGATGTGGGTCCTCGAAGGCCTTCTTGGACCAGAAGATGAAATGATGCCCGTATTTATGAAAAGCAAGGAATGGGATGATAAGAACCTGAATACTGCCTTGAGCTCATGGGCTGAATTGAAGCATGACACAGTGCTTTATGGCAAGGCTTCCGGTGCAGAGATGGGCGGATCTGAATACGTCCGCGTTCCAGGATACGTGGAGCCAAATCTGGATGTATATGAAAGACTTTTATGGCTGACTGATTACTCCAGGGAAGCCCTTACAGAATGGGATCTTGAATTAGATGAAATAGACTATAAGATGGAGAGGTTCCAGTGGCTTCTGGAGTTCCTGATTGATGCATCGGAAAAACAGCTTAAGGATATACCATTGACAGAAGAGGAACACGACAGGATAAAGATTTATGGAGGAATCCTTGAGGATCTGACCAGCTCCTTTGCTGGAGGGGGAACCAAGTGGCATGAAATCTCATCTGAAACCGACAAGGATATGGCAGTTATAGCTGACTATCACACTGTCGGCAGGGATGGTGTAATGCTTGCAGGTATAGGTCCTGCCTATGAAATATATGTACTTGTACCTATTGATGGAGAGTTGTATCTTACAAGAGGCGCTGTTATGAGCTTTTATGAGTTTCTTTCAGATGAAAGGCTGACAGATGAAAAATGGCAGCAAATGATCCAGGAGGGTACAAATCCCCCTATGCCTGAATGGACAGGGAGCTTTATTAGATAGGAAATTTGATTAAATGGAGAATTGAGTACTCAATTCTCCATTTTTTTCTGGATAATTCTAGAATTTTACGGTATTATCTAATATAGCAAACTAAAAAAAAAGTGGCAGGTGATAATAATGATGGGAACAATTGTAAACAGTATTGCTATTGTTGTCGGTGCAATGCTTGGAATCTTTTTAAAGAAAGGAATCAAGGAGCAGTATACCAGCACCATAATGGATGGTATGGCTCTGACTGTTGTAATCATTGGTATAATGGGTGCCATGGATATGAACAACCTGATTGTGGTACTTGGGAGTATTGTGGTTGGAAGTATAATCGGTGAAAAGCTGGACCTGGATAAGAGGCTTGATAATCTGGGAACCAATATGGAGAAGAGATTCGGCAAGGGAGACTCCAACTTTTCCAAAGGCTTTATTATGGCATCCCTTGTATATTGCATAGGAGCGATGTCAATCCTGGGAGCTTTGGAGTCGGGGCTTACAGGTAACCATGAGACATTGTATGCAAAATCAGTACTTGATGGTGTATCTGCAGTTATTTTTGCCTCAACCTTCGGCATAGGGGTAGCTTTTTCAGCCATTGCGGTATTTGTGTATCAGGGAGCAATAACTTTACTCGCAAGCTTCGTAAAGGATCTGCTTACTCCTGAGGTAATAGCAGAAATGTCCTCAATAGGTGGAATTCTTATTATGGCAATAGGTATAAATATACTGGGAATCAAGAAGATAAAGATAGCAAATATGCTGCCGGCAATTTTTATTCCAGTGATATATTATTTCATTATAGCCTTATTCTAATTTAAACCGAGATAATGGAAGAAATTCATAGTATTCGAGAGCAAAAGGCAGATAAACAATGAAATTATCTGATAAAATTTATATTCAAGTCAAAAATAGACTTGATTAGCTTTTTGTTTTAGAGTATTATAATAATTAGATGTTAGCACTCGACAAAGATGAGTGCTAACAAAAAACAGATTATATATCGAGGAGGAGTATGAATGAACCTTAAACCATTAGGAGACAGAATTATCATAAAGAAGATGGAGGTTAAAGAAAAGACAAAGAGTGGAATCGTATTGCCAGCTACAGCAAAGGAACAACCACTTATGGCTGAAGTCGTGGCCATAGGAGATGAAATTCTGAATGATGAGAAGAAAAAAGAGCAGATAAAGGTTGGAGACAAGGTAATATTTTCAAAATATGCCGGTACAGAAGTAAAGGTTGAAGAAGACGAGCTTACTATCCTTAAATTAATGGATATACTTGCGGTAGTGGAGGAGTAATTTAGAGTTATGCTTAAACTATGTGAAAGCCTCTAATGTCCTTAAAAATGTTTCTACCGGCTTTCTAACTGAGATGTATTCTGAATCAGGTGAAGGATCTGGAACTAAATGCATTACAATAATAACTGTGAATTGTGCATTGTGAAATGTGAATTATTATAAAGGAGTGAATATAATATGTCTAAAGAGATAAAATTCGGCGAAGAAGCTCGTCGATCAATGGAGAGAGGTATAAACAAGCTTGCAGATACTGTGAAGGTAACCCTTGGACCAAAGGGAAGAAACGTTGTACTCGATAAGAAATTCGGTGCTCCACTTATAACAAACGATGGAGTAACAATAGCAAGAGAAATTGAGTTTGAAGATAAGTTTGAAAACATGGGAGCTCAGCTTGTAAAGGAAGTTGCAACCAAGACCAATGATGTTGCAGGAGACGGTACTACCACTGCTACACTTCTTGCACAGGCAATTATCAGAGAAGGATTGAAAAACGTTGCAGCTGGAGCAAACCCTATGATTATCCAGAAGGGTATCAGAAAGGCAGTAGACACTGCAGTTGAAGAAATCAAGAAAGCTTCTGTACCAGTTGAATCAAAAGAGGCTGTAGCTCAGGTTGCATCAATATCAGCTTCTGATGAGGAAATCGGACAGCTTATTGCGGATGCAATGGAAAAAGTCGGAAACGACGGAGTTATAACCGTAGAGGAATCAAAATCAATGGGAACAACTCTTGAAGTAGTAGAGGGCATGCAGTTTGACAGGGGATATGTTTCAGCATATATGGTTACTGATACTGAGAAGATGATTGCAGAATACGAGAACCCATATATCCTTTTGACTGACAAGAAGATTGCAAACATCCAAGAGATTCTTCCAATTCTAGAGCAGATTGTACAGCAGAGCAAGCCACTTGTAATTATCGCTGAGGATATCGAAGGCGAAGCAATGGCAACACTTGTGGTAAACAAGCTTAGAGGAACATTCAACTGTGTTGCTGTGAAGGCACCAGGATTTGGAGATAGAAGAAAAGAAATGCTCAAGGACATAGCTGTCCTTACTGGTGGAGAGGTAATCTCAGAGGAGCTTGGACATGACCTTAAAGAAACAAAGATAGAAATGCTTGGTAAAGCTGCCAAGGTTAAGATAGACAAGGAAAACACTGTTATTGTAAATGGAGATGGAAAGCAGGAGGACATCGAGGCAAGAATCAAGCAAATCAAGAATCTGGCAGATGCCTCAGAGTCAGAGTTTGACAAAGAAAAGCTTATGGAAAGACTTGCAAAGCTTTCAGGTGGAGTTGCAGTTATTCAGGTAGGTGCAGCTACAGAGACAGAATTGAAGGAGAGAAAGCTGAGAATTGAAGATGCCCTTTCAGCAACAAGAGCAGCTGTTGAAGAAGGTATCGTTCCTGGAGGAGGAACTGTTCTGTTGAACATTATTCCAAAGATTGAGTTACTTCTCGAGTCAACAGACGGAGATGAAAAGACAGGAGTCAACATTATTCTTAGAGCATTGGAAGAGCCTGTAAGACAGATTGCCGCCAATGCAGGACTAGAGGGCTCCATTATAGTTGAGAAGGTCAAGGCGGCAGAGCCAGGAATCGGCTTCGATGCATTGACTGAGAAATATGTGAATATGGTTGAAAAGGGAATTGTTGATCCGACCAAGGTAACAAGATCAGCCCTTCAGAATGCCGCTAGTGTTGCAGCTATGGTACTGACAACAGAAAGCGCTGTTGCAGACATAGAGGAAGATGAATCAATGGCAGGAATGGGCGGAATGGGTGGCATGGGCGGAATGATGTAGCCACCATATAAATTGCAAATATTATCCCCACCTCTTGTAAGGTGGGGATCTCTTTTCTCTGATACAAGAGAATTATGAAATCTTGCCGCAATGCAACGTTGAGGATGCCTTCATCTGAATATTTATATTGTAAATTCATTAAAAAAGGGGTATCATTAGAAGATGAATAATAGATGGAGTGGACAAATGAAAACAGAATATACAATATATTTACTTTTATCCCATAGTGGTTCCATGTTCTCCAGGACGATCAATCTTTTTACGGATCATCCTTATACCCACATATCCATAGCTCTTGACGAGAACCTTGACAAGGTATACAGCTTTGGAAGACTAAATCCATATAATCCTTTTTTTGCAGGATTTGTACGTGAGGATATGAATTATGGTACCTTCAACAGATTTCCAAATACCACCTGCTCAATTCATTCATTGAAAGTGACAGGTAAACAGTATAAGACTATAGTCAATCAAGTTGATGGCTTTAGAGCTGAAGGGCACAAGTATACCTATAACTTCCTTGGAATACTGACAGCTATGTTTGATTATCCACTCAGCAGAAAATATAAATATTTCTGCTCTCAATTTGTATCCGAGGTATTCTTAAAAAGTGGCATACAGCTGACAGAAAAACATCCCGGACTGACATCTCCAATGGACATACTGGAATACCCTGGGCTGGAATTTATTTATGCGGGATATCTTAGGGATTACAGACAAACCCAATTGAAGGTAGCTGTAGCGGGGTAACAATTCCATTGCAAAGGCTGAGAGGGTAATAATGAATGGAAGAGCACCCACAGTGAATGATTTTAAAAAAACATTTTCAACAAGTAAAAATAAATAAAAATATTGCAGAATGATTGACAAAGCATTGACAAACCCACGAAAGTGGGTTATTATTTTAACATATAGATAGACAAATTTAAATATAAAAGAACTAAAGGGGTGTGGGTATGGATCGTAGAGTGGATGTTATAAAGGCATTGGCTGACAAGAACAGGCTTTTGATCCTTGATATGCTTTCCTGCGGAGACATGTGCGCATGTGATATCATGGAAGGACTCGAGCTTACTCAGCCTACAATTTCTCACCATATGAAAATTCTAGTCAGATCAGGGGTTGTAGAAGGCAAGAAAGCTGGAAAATGGATGAATTACAGCATCAACCATGATGTAGTAAAGGATCTATCCGAATATCTCGAGTATCTTACAAATCCTAAGGAGAACTGCATCTGTAATAGGAAGACAAGAATTTGCAAGCTTTAAAGGAGGATTTCAAATGGCAATAAGAGTTGCATTTGTGTGTGTGCACAATTCCTGCAGATCCCAAATGGCCGAAGGTTGGCTGAATCAATTGGGTGGGGATAACTTCGAGGTTTACTCAGCTGGAACTGAGGAGTATCCGGAGGTGAAGCCCCTTGCCAAAGAGGTTATGGAAGAGGCTGGCGTTGATATGTCAGAGCACTATCCAAAGCTACTGACAGAGATACCCGAAGAGGTGGATTACCTAATAACTATGGGCTGCAATGTGGTGTGTCCATTTATCCCAAATAAATTCTCCGAGGATTGGGGAATTGATGACCCCTCTGGTGGTCCAATTGAAGATTACAGGAAAACCAGGGATTTAATCAAGGAGAAGGTTGAAGACCTTATAGAGCGATCAAAGAAAGAGGAGAATAAATAAAGGATGCTTACAGAATAAGGGGCTTTGCAAGACTTGAAGAGGGATGGAGTCAGATTGATGTTGTAGGCAACAGACTTGATATAAAGAGCACTGAGGAAAGACTTCAAGAGCAGCTTGTTGTAATATCAAAAATCAGACCACAGATAATAAGACCCATGGCAAAGGCCTGGGAGCAAAAAATAGGAGTTCCCATGAAAATGAGGTAGAAATTTTTCTGCCTTTTTTTTCTGCCTGTAGGTTCATTACGTTGAAGTGTAAAAACTGGGTATTTTTATAAAAAGGGAGAAACGGATGGAATGATTCAATACTATGACAGCATAGACTATTCAGACTGGATACATCCTTCCACTGGAACGCCTATGCTTAAGGTCCAGCATCCTGAGTTCGAGACATTCCAGGGTAGTCTGCATTCAAAATTCAATCTTAACTGCACTGATTGCCACATGCCTGAGACAGAAACTGCCGAAGGTGATACATTCAAGTCTCACCACTGGACAAGTCCCCTGAAGACTGTTGAAGCATCATGCCTGGGATGTCATAGCGACCAGACGGATGAATCCCTTATTTCATGGGTAGAAGACATCCAGGGGAATGTAGAAGAGAGAATGAATGAATCCTCTGAAAAACTTATGGAACTAATCGGTCTTCTCACCGCTCAGACTAATAGTCAGACTGTAAGTGATGATGTACTCGCAGAGGCGAGAAATTATCATAGGCAGGCACAATTCAAATGGGACTTCGTATTCGTTGAGAACAGCGAGGGCTATCACAACAACAGACTTGCACTGGATACACTTGACGAAGCCATGGAATTGGCCCAACTGGGGATAGAACTTTTAAAATAGGAGATTAGGGCTCCTTTTTTCTTTCCT
>JBNJCX010000058.1:0-10042 GCA_051744365.1 Bacillota bacterium | reverse complement strand
TGAAAGTAGTAGGCATAACAACACAACAGGAATTCTACGTAGGCTCAAAGGAGAGAAACTTTCGTATAAACGAATTCCTCCTTATCCAGGATCCATTCCAGCAGGATCTGATCGGCGAGGTGGTGGAGGCAAGAACCTTCAACCGTTACATCCCTCTTGATATCGGAGGGGACTTTGTGGATAGCGCTGTACTTGAAAGCCTAAGGGCCCTCGGCTATGATGTGGACGAGGACACAATCTATGTTGCAAAGGTAAGGCTCCTGAACGAGGCGCTCTACCCTGTCCAGACTGGCTCTGATGTAAGATTGCCGAAGTTTCATGAAATCAAGGACATTATGCTGAGAACTGACCCCAAGAACGGATTTGTACTGGGAGTTGTAAGAAATACAGACGATGTGGCTCGGGATATGGATGAAAATCTGAAAAACATACTTTATACATTTGAGGAAACTGGATTGAAGAAGCAGAATGAGCTGCCCTTTATCATGGATTACAAATCCATGCACCATTATCCTCACATAGGTGTCTTCGGAGGCTCCGGTTCAGGAAAATCCTTTGGATTAAGGGTTCTCCTCGAGGAAATAATGCTTAAAGAGATCCCGACAATCGTCCTAGATCCACACTTTGAAATGGACTTTTCAGAAACCCCTGAATATCTGGATGATAATGAGCATGACTTTTCAGACCTCTTTACATGTCTTCAGGTTGGAACCCATGCAGGGGTGAGGTTTGAGGACCTGACTGCTGGAGATCTGAAGAATCTACTGGATGCTGCAAGTCCGCTCTCTGATGCCATGAACAATGTTGTTGATGTGCTTTTCAAAAGAAGAGACTCCTTTACAAGCTTTTCAAATAGGCTTGAAATGCTGACGGAAGCACAGGAGGAGGGATCGCCGGACCGTATTGACAAGAGGATATCAGCTGCAACCTCTCAGGACGAGCGGAAGGCCTGGGAAGACAGGAAAGAGTTATACCTGTCCTATGACAAGACCTGCCCATATAACTCCGTCAAGGGAGTGCTCTGGAGGCTTAGAAGACTATCCAATGAGGGGATCTTCTCAAAGGACAGCAGGGCGATTGAAAACAGCCTTCAGGATGGAAAGCTTGTGGTTATCCAGGGGAGTACAAGGATTCTGCAGGTATACAGCACATATCTCTTAAACAACATCTACCACAAGAGAAGAAATTACAAGGACTCCCTGTATAAGAAGCAGGCAGCGGACTACTTCCCGCCGTTTATCATAGTAACCGATGAGGCCCATAACTTTGCCCCCAAGGGCTACGATTCACCCTCAAAATCAATTCTAAGGGAAATATCCCAGGAGGGACGAAAGTATGGAGTGTTCCTTATACTTGCAACCCAGAGGCCGACTTTGCTTGATGAGACAATCACGGCTCAGTTGAACACCAAGTTTATATTCAGGACCGTCCGTGCATCCGACATAGATACAATCAGGGAGGAGACCGATATCACCCATGAGGAGGCAAAGAGGCTGCCATATTTAAGAACAGGCGATGTGTTTATTTCATCGGCACTTATGGGAAGAACACTGTTTGCAAGGGTAAGAGCTGCCTACAGCTCAAGTCCCCATACTCTGAACCCCTTTGACGAGCTTGAGGAGCATTCAAAGGTGGATGAAAAAGAGTATCTGGATCTCATAATGGGCAAACTTCCCATTATGGAAACTGATATGCTGGGCGTAATCCAGGAGCTGGAAAAGGAAGAAGGAGTTATTCTTACCATTGGAAGGTTGGATGAAAAGCTCCGATTGTTGGCAAAAAAGAATTATATTAGGAAAGAACAAACATTTTTGGGGTATAGATATATAAAGGTATAGCTGTACCTTTATATCAAAACATTGGAATGTAAACACTTAAGAAGAAAATGGGGGTCTGGAGATGACTGAAAAAATGGACAATGGATACTTCTACATAGATGACGGGGAGATAGATGCTTATCTTTTCCACGAGGGAACCTACTACAGGTCATATGAATTTTTGGGGGTGCATCCATACAAAAAAGGCGGAGACAATGGCTACCGCTTTGTGGTATGGGCTCCGAGGGCCAAGGAGGTCTACCTTGTAGGGGATTTCAACAACTGGAATGAGTGGGATCTTCCCTTGAAAAAAATCGAAAACAGCGGACTGTGGTCAATTGTTGTTAAGGGCGTTGAAGAATACGATAAATACAAATACAGAATAATTGCTGAAACAGGTGAGGTAAGGTACAAGGCCGACCCCTATGCTTTCCATGCAGGGACAAGACCGGTTACGGATTCCAAGGTTTACGACATAAAGGGATTCAACTGGCGTGATGGACAGTGGATGAAAAAGAGGAAGGACAACCTCATAGACTCGCCTATGTCAATTTATGAGGTAAGTCTGCTTTCCTGGAAACAAAAGGAGGGAGGGCAACCATACTCCTACAGAGAGTTGGCAGATGAGCTGATCAAGTATGTCAAAAAAATGGGATACACCCACATAGAGCTTATGCCTATAGCTGAGCACCCACTGGATGCCTCATGGGGATATCAGGTGACAGGCTACTTTGCGCCCACAAGCAGGTACGGGACTCCAAAGGACTTTATGTATTTTGTGGACCAGTGTCATCAGAATGATATAGGAATCATATTGGACTGGGTGCCCGCCCATTTTACAAAGGACGATTTCGGACTGGCCAGATTTGACGGGACCTACTGCTTTGAATCCCTTGAAAGTTACAAGGCAGAAAACGAACAATGGGGGACGCTTAATTTTGACTATACCAAGCCGGAGGTTTTAAGCTTCCTTATTTCAAATGCCATGTACTGGCACGAATACTATCATATAGATGGATTAAGGATAGATGCAGTTGCATATATGCTATATCTTGACTTCGGAGGCAAGGATATAAGAAATCGGTATGGAGGAAGGGAAAACATCGAGGCCATCGAATTTATAAAGAGATTGAACTCTGTAATATTTGGCCATTATCCCGGAACAATGATGGTAGCTGAGGAATCCACAGCCTGGCCCAAGGTAAGCCATCCACTCGATGAAGGTGGTCTGGGCTTTAACTTCAAGTGGAATATGGGATGGATGAACGATATACTTAAATATATGGAACTGGATCCGATATACAGGAAGGACCACCATCAAGCGCTGACCTTCAGCATGATGTATGCCTTCTCTGAAAGGTATATACTTCCATTAAGCCATGATGAGGTGGTTCACGGCAAGAAATCACTCCTGGACAAGATGCCGGGATACTATGAGGACAAGTTTGCAAATCTAAGACTACTTTATCAATATATGTACGCACACCCGGGAAAGAAGCTCCTGTTTATGGGAGGAGAGTTTGGACAGTTTATAGAATGGAGAGAGTATGAAGACCTGGATTGGCATCTTCTGGATTACGACATGCATAAAAAGCTCCACAAGTATGTCCAGGATTTAAACAAGCTTTACAACGAGGAAAAATGTCTATTCCAGGTTGATACATCCTATGAAGGGTTCCAGTGGATTGAGAATCAGAACTGGCAGGAGAGCATAATTTCCTTTGAGAGGATAGATAGGGAAGGCAACAGACTGATCTGTATATTCAACTTTACGCCGGTTCCGCGGTCTGACTACCCAATAGGCGTTACGGAAAAAGGAACCTACAGAACTGTAATGACAAGTGATCATCAGAGATACGGTGGAAATACAAAGAGGATAAAAAGCTACAAAGCCCTGGAAGAAAAGTTCCACGAAAGGCCTTACAGCATAAGGGTTGATTTACCTCCTCTTGGGGCAGTGTATTTCAAGCTGAAGGAAGAAAAAAGGACAGGAGGGAAGTAACATGATTGAAAGCAAAGTAGTTGCAATGCTTCTGGCCGGAGGTCAGGGCTCCAGATTGAAATCATTGACAAAGAAAATTGCTAAACCTGCGGTGCCCTTTGGTGGAAAGTACAGAATAATTGACTTTGCTCTGAGCAATGCTACAAACTCGGGTATAGACCACATAGGGATACTTACTCAGTACAAACCGTATCTTCTAAACTCACACATCGGAATTGGCTCATCCTGGGATTATGACAGAAATTTTGGAGGGCTGAGAATATTGCCTCCGTTTACATCCGAGGATGGAGGGAGATGGTACACAGGAACTGCAAATGCGATTTTTGAGAACATCGATTTTTTGGATGAAATGAATCCTGAATATGTTCTTATTCTTTCCGGTGACCACATCTACAAGATGGACTACTCAAAGCTGCTGGAAGAGCACAAGAATAAGGGAGCCAATGTTACAATAGCGGTAATGGAGGTTCCATGGGAGGATGCTTCCCGTTTTGGAATAGTCAATGTTGACGATGACAACAGGATAGTGGAATTCGAAGAAAAGCCTGAGAATCCAAAAAACAATATGGCTTCCATGGGGATATATATGTTCAATTGGAAGGATTTGAGGGAGTACCTTATAAAGGATGACGAGAATCCTGAATCAGACAACGATTTTGGAAAGGATGTACTTCCCATGATGCTTCGGGAAGGGAAGAAAATGTACGCATGGGTATTCAAAGGATACTGGAAGGATGTAGGTACCGTCAAAAGCTACTGGGAGGCAAACATGGACCTTCTCGACCCCATGAATACTCTAGACCTCTACGACAAGAACTGGAGAATCTACACCAGAACGAGAAACCTTCCGCCACAATACCTTGCAAGGGGCTCAGTGGTCAAAAATTCGCTGGTCAATGAGGGCTGCTATATAAGGGGTACTTTAAGGAACAGCATACTCTTCAGCGACGTAATAATAGAGGAGGATGCCCATGTAATAGACAGCGTGGTTCACTCTGATTGTCTGATTGAAAAGGGTGCAAGAGTCTACAGGGCAGTAATCTCCGAGGGAATGACAGTAAAGGCTGGGCAGGTAATCGGTGAAGAAGATTCAGATAAAATATATCTGGTCTCAGACGAAGGAATCTCAGTGGAATAGGAGGCGAAGAGGATGGAAAAATGTCTAGGAATAATTAGCGGTGCAAATATTGAAAACAACTTTGGAGCCCTCTGTGTCCACAGACCTGTTTATATGCTGCCTTTTGCCGGTAGGTACAGGCTTATTGACTTCAGTATCTCCAATATGGTAAATCACGGGATAAAAACCGTTGCGATATATACGGGTGAAAAGGTAAGATCCACAATGGACCATGTGGAGGATGGAAAGGCATGGGATTTGAACAGAAGGTTCAACGGACTGTTCTTGTTTCCGCCGGTAAGCCACGGCTTGTCTGCAAAAAGAACAGGAGAAATACCACAGTACTACACAACAAGGGATTTCTATGAGCAGTCAAAGGAAAAATACGTCTTTATAAATCATCCAAACATACTTGCAAAGGTTGACTTAAGCGAAGCATTCAAGTATTTCCGGGAGACCGATGCAGATATAACCTTAATATACAAGAAGCAGGAGGACCCATATGGAGAGTATGTAAACACTGACAAGATGAACATAGCAGAGGACGGCTCTGTATTGAATATTGGAACCAATCTGGGCACAGAGAAGGAATTCAACATGTACCTGAAAATGGGTTTCCTTAAAAAGGAGATCTTTATAAAGCTTGTAAAGGAAGGCATCGAAAGAGGTGATTCGGATAATCTTCTGGAGACCATCCTAATGAACAGGGATAAATATAAAATAAACACCTACGAGTTCAAGGGACACACCGAGAACATCAGAAATCTCAAGAGCTTTTATGATGCGAATATGAACCTTCTGAAGAAGAATATATCAAGAGAGCTTTTCTATCAGAAAGGGACCATATTTACAAAGACCAAGGATGAGCCATCAACCCTCTATACGGACTCTGCAGTGGTACAGAATTCCCTTGTGGCAAACGGTTGTGTAATTGAGGGAACTGTTGAAAATTCAATAATATTTAGAGGTGTCAAGATCAAGAAGGGTGCAGTCGTAAAGAACTCAATCATTATGCAGAAATCTGAGATCCACGAGAATGCTGTCGTCATAAATTCCATTATGGATAAATCAGCGGTGGTTGGGGAGGGTGTAAGAATTGCGGGAAGCATGCTCATGCCGTTCATTGTAGAGAAAAAGCAGGAAATCAGAAAGGACTGATAAGGGATGAAAATATTATTTGTAGCCTCTGAAATGACTCCCTTCGTAAAGACCGGAGGACTAGCTGATGTTGCCGGCTCACTACCCTTTGCACTTCAGAAGGAGGGACATCAGGTGTCTGCTGTTCTTCCCCTTTACTCCCAAATAGGAGAGAAGTACAGACAGAAGATGAAAAAGGTTAAGGCATTCTACGTGGATCTGGACTGGAGAAGCCAGTATGCAGGGATCTACCTTTATCAGGAGGATAATCTGGACATATATTTTATTGACAACGAGTACTACTTCCATCGGCATGCACTTTATGGAATGGATGATGACGGGGAAAGGTTCGCCTTTTTCAACAAGGCAGCAGCCATGATGATCAAGGAGCTGGAGATGGACACGGACATAGTTCATGCCAATGACTGGCATACGGGACTGGTACCGCTGTTTATAAAGGACTTTGCCAAGGGGGACTCATATTACAGGAATATAAAGACAGTATTCACAATACACAATCTGAAATACCAGGGTATATTTCCTCCTGATATGCTTGGTCTAGTGGGTCTTTCAGTTGATTACTTCAATGAAGAGGCTCTGAAGTTCTACGATGCAGTTAACTTTATGAAGGCCGGGATAGTCTTTTGTGACGCACTTACAACTGTGTCGTCATCATATGCACAGGAAATCAAGTACGAATTCTACGGTGAAAATCTCCAGGGTGTAATAAGAAAACACGAATACAAGCTTATGGGTATCATCAATGGAATAGACTACGATCTGTACAATCCGGAGACGGATAAGAGAATACCATACCATTATTCAATTAAAAATCCTGAAAACAAAGTTAAGAACAAACAGGAGCTTCAAAAGAAATTTGGGCTTCCTGTTTTGGAGGATGTCCCTGTGATTTCAATGGTTTCAAGGCTTGTGGATATGAAGGGACTTGATCTTGTACGATATATACTGGATGAACTACTGCAGGATGATATCCAGGTAGTAATCCTTGGTACAGGAGAAAAGGAATATGAGGATATGTTCAGGCACTTCGAGTGGAAGTACCCCGACAAGTTGTCTGCCCATATATACTTCAACGAGGAAGAGGCGCATCTTGTCTATGCAGGCTCAGATATGTTCCTTATGCCTTCAATGGTAGAACCCTGTGGAATTTCCCAGCTTATTGCCTTAAGGTATGGAACCATTCCCATTGCAAGGGAAGTGGGGGGACTTAAGGATACGGTCATACCATATAACGAGCATGTAGATGAGGGAACGGGTTTCACCTTTGCAAACTACAACGCCCACGAGCTGTTATATACCATGAAGAGAGCGATCGAGGTATACTCGGATCAGGATCAGTGGGAGGGACTTGTAAAAAGGGCCATGATGGCCAAGCACGACTGGGAGAAATCCTCAAAGGAATATATAGGACTTTACACTACACTGTTACACCAGAGGTGGTAATATGAACATTTTAGATGAAAGACCGGAAGAAGAAATTCAGAAGATACTCTATCAGCACGGTGCTGTGGATATGGAGAAGGCAACCGCCAAGGAGCTCTACAGGGCTGTAAGCTACTATATAAGGGAAAAAATCGGAAAGCAGATGGCTGAAACTGAAAAAATGAGCAGGAATTCCAGAATAATGGTTTATATGTCCATGGAATACCTGCCGGGAAGTCTACTCAAAAAAAACATTGACTATCTGGGCATCCAGCAGCCCCTTGAAGAAGCACTAGAAGAAAAGGGGTGGAATCTTCATGACCTTTTAAACGAGGACAGTGAGCTGGGTCTTGGACATTCAGATATAGGATATCTTTCAAATGGACTTATGGATACATTTTCAAGCGGTTCATATAATGCAATCGGATATGGCCTTCTCTACAGGGAAGGCTATTTCCGCCAAGAAATAAAAGACGGAGAGCAGGTAGAAAAAGAGGACATGTGGTGGCTAAGAGGCAAGAACTGGCTGTACAAGGGAAACGGCGAGTACAAGGTCCCAACGGGAGGTAGAGTGGACATCACAATGGGCGATAAGGGCCTTGTCTTCACACCTGCCGATACTGAGGAGCTGTCCTTGAGATACTATGATCTCCCGTATCTGGGATATAAAAACGGAGTATGCAACAGATTAAGACTCTTTGATCATAAAACTCTGACAAGAAAAATCATTACACTTGAATCAACTCCTGAAAACAAGAGGGAAAGGTTCAGACAGGAATATCTACTTGTGTCAGGAGCACTGCAGGATGTAATAAAGACCCATCTTTCCAAAGGCAGGAAGATAAAAAGGCTCAACAACCATTTCCTATTTCTGATGATGGATACAAAGCTGCTTCTGGCAATACCGGAGCTTATGAGAATCCTCGTGGACCAGTATAAGATGGACTGGGATGATTCATGGGAAATAACATCCAATGCATTCTTCTATTCACCTCTTGTACCTCTTGAGGAGACACTCCTTACCCTTGAGGGAAAAACCTTCAGGGAGTGGCTGCCAAGACTGTGGATGATACTTGAGGAAATACATCACAGATATCTTGATAAGCTTGTTAAAATTGAGAACCTGGGGGATGAGGGGATGAGAACCTCTGGAATACTTTGGGATGACCAGATAAGGCTCTACAACATACCAAGGGTAGGAGTCCGCGAGGGACCGCCAATCGGATACCCTCTGGCAGTATCCCATAGAAGATGGATACTTTCCGGGAATCCGCCACTGAGGGATTTGATGAAAAAATATATTGGAGAAAAATTCATCAGGAAGCCAGAGGATATAAAAAGACTCCTGGAAGAAGAGGACAACCATGAGTTTCTCCATGAAATTCAAAGAGTCAGGGAGGAAAACAAGATAAGGCTTGCTGAGGCAGTTCTTAAGAATCGAGGGATGGTGATAAATCCTTACACGGTATTCCATGGATATCTTAAGGACATATCATCTCCGAACAGGCAGCTGTTGATGCTTCTCTGGATTTTGGATACCTACCTGGAACTAAGGGAAAATCCCAATATGGACATGGTTCCAAGGACTGTATTTATAGGAGGGAAGGCAGCTCCTCATGATAATGATGGAAAGGAAATAATTAGACTGACATACAGACTTTCTGATAAAATAAATGCAGATAAAACAATTAAGGAGAAGTTGAAGGTGATTTTTGTGGACGACCTTACCCTTAAAAAGGAAGAGTATATATATCCTTCACTTGACATAACCCACTCCCTTACAACGCCTACAAAGGGTGGACTTCATCTTGCGGGACTCACGGCCATGATAAACGGAGCTGTGGCAATCGGAAGCAGGGAGGAGATAAATATGATTCTCCGTGAACATACAGGAGAGAAGAATATGGAGATTTTCGGAATATCCGCTGAAGAGGCTGAAAGATGCTACAACGAAAAGGAATACAACGCTCTGGAGTACTATTATCTTAATAAAGGCTTAAAGAAAGCAGTAGATGCATTAATTGGCAAGGAAGGGATAATCAATCCCGGTGAGTTCAGAATCATACACGATATACTTTTAAAGTACAACGACAATAATTTTGTCCTTAGGGACTTCAGTGAATACAAAAGAAGAATTGAGGCCATGGAAGCAGATTATATTTCCGGAGAGAAGTGGGGTATTAAGGTACTGCATAATATTGCATTGTCCGGGGAGTTTGCTTCAGATGTAGTGGTTGAAAAGTATGCAGAGAAAATGTGGCAGACATCAAAATAGGAGGAGCAGATATGTCAGTACTCAAGACCATAGCTATAGACAAAAAACTGGGAATGGATTACAGCTCCCAAAAGACAAGCTTCAGGGTTTTCTCTCCTGTGAGAAGCGAGATAAAACTGAGGTTATACGAAGATTCCAGAAGCTTGAAGAGAAGGGAATACCCCATGAATAAGGAAGAGGATGGAACATTCTTCCTTGAGATTCCAGGAGACCAGAAGGGCAGGTTCTATACCTATATAGTACAAGGAAAG
>JBNJCX010000057.1:0-10074 GCA_051744365.1 Bacillota bacterium | reverse complement strand
AAAAAGGAATTGTGTTTTTACTTGTAATGATTTTGACTGCGGGCTTGTTGTCTGGATGCAGCTCTGAACCTAAATCAGTTGAGCCAGAAGAACCGTCAGAGGTTGTTGAAAAAAATGTTGAAGAGACAATGGATGATTTTGGGAATACCATAGTATTTGAGACCCCCCCCGAAAGGATTATCTCATTGGCACCAAGTAACACGGAGATATTGTTTGCTATCGGTGCAGGAGACAAGGTTGTGGGAGTAACAACCTACGATGATTATCCAGAAGAGGTCCTGGATATAGAAAAAATCGGAGATTTTAACGGCATCAATCTGGAGAGGATTATTGAGCTTGAACCGGATCTTGTTATAAACTACGGTGATGGAGTAACAGAAGAAAACGAAAGACTTCTGGAAGCCGGTATCCAGATTGCAGGGTTTGAACCCGAGAGCATCGAGGAGATAAACGAAGCGATCCTTAGAATAGGAGAGATGACAGGTCATAAGCTGGAAGCGCTGGATCTTGTGGACGACATGATTGCAAAAGAGGCCGAGCTTATTGAAAAAATCCAGGGACTTGAAAAGAAGACCGTTTTCTATGAAATCTGGCATGAGCCATTGATGGCTGCTGGACCGGGATCCTTCATCGATCAGCTTATCAATCTTGCAGGAGGAGAAAATATTGCAGCTGATGCAGAAGGGGAATACCCGCAATACGATCTTGAGCAGCTGATTGAAAGAAACCCACAGGTATACATCACTGCTAACGACCTTCCGGAGAAGACAGTTGAATCCATTAAGGAAAGGCCAGGATTCAGCGAGATTGATGCCATTAAGAACGGTAGAGTATATCTTATAGACGGTAATACCATATCAAGACCTGGACCAAGAATAATTGAAGCCCTGGAAATGATTATTGAGGCTATTCACCCTGAAGTAAACCAATAAGGCTGGGATATAGATGAAAAAGAAAAAGGGGATAAAATCCTTTGGTTTTACAATGTTGGTACTGGTCATTCTACTGATTGTAACAATCGGAATAACCGCTACAATCGGTTCAGCCAGCATAGTACCACTTGATGTATACAGAGTAGTGGCTTCAAAACTGCCTGGACTTAGGAATGTTGCAGGGGTTGATGGTATAACGGCAGCCCAGCATTCCATAATATGGGATGTAAGACTTCCCAGGGTCATTTTGGGTGTACTGGTTGGAGCGGGACTGTCAATCTCAGGAGCCTCCTTCCAGGGCCTCTTGAAAAATCCAATGGCGGATCCCTATATACTGGGGATATCATCTGGAGCTGCACTGGGAGCGGCTATTGCAATAATTCTAAAGGTGGATTTTGCCATATTGGGATTTACAGCAATTTCTATTATGGCCTTTGTCGGAGCTCTTATTGCGGTTACTCTGGTCTATAACATAGGCCGGATCAGGAATCAGGTTCCCGTGACGACACTGCTTCTTGCAGGGGTTGCAGTGGGACAGTTTCTGACTGCCATAACATCTCTATTAATGGTCATATATAACAGGGACATGACAAAGATTATTTACTGGACCCTAGGGAGTCTCTCCGGGAAAGGTTGGACACCAGTTACAACAATTTCAATCCCAATAATTGTTGCCATGGCAATGACAATATTTTTTGCCAGGGATATAAATATTATGCTGACCGGAGAGGAATCAGCCAAAAGTCTTGGTGTAAATGTTGAGAGGACTAAGGTTTATGTACTGCTTATAGGAACATTTATTACATCAATGGCAGTATCAATAAGCGGAATAATTGGATTTGTAGGTCTTATAATCCCTCACATTGTACGTCTTATCGTCGGACCGGACCACAGGATCCTATTACCTGCATCAGCAGTTGTTGGAAGCATATTCATGGTATTTACGGACACAATAGCTAGAACTGTCATTTCACCCATGGAGATACCAGTAGGGATAATTACGGCAATATTTGGAGGACCGTTCTTTATATATCTTCTAAGAAGCAAGAAAAAAGCCCTATGATAGATAAGGTAGTGATAATATGGAAGCAATAAAGGCAAAGAACATAGTATTCAGTTATTCAGCAGCCCCTGTAATTAGGGATGTGAGCTTTGTCACAGCTAAAGGTGAGTTTATAAGCATATTAGGACCCAATGGCTCAGGAAAGTCAACTCTACTTAAAACCCTCAACGGACTTTACATACCGGAATCAGGGCAGATTGAGCTTCTAGGCAAAGGTCTGGTGGAATATAAGAGAAAGGAAATTGCAAAGAAGGTTTCTCTTGTCCCGCAGGATACAAGTCTTGAATTCGAATTCACAGTAGAGGAAGTAGTGGGGATGGGAAGACATCCATTCAAGAGCAGGTTTGAGAAGGAGGATGACAGTGACAGGCAGCTGGTATATGAAGCCATGGATATGACAAACACCTTTGATATAAGGGACAGACTCATCACTGAAATTTCCGGTGGAGAGAGGCAGAGGGTCTTCATTGCCAAAGCACTGGCACAGAATACAGAAATAATACTTCTGGATGAGCCCACATCACATCTGGATATAAACCACCAGATTGATATCCTGAATCTTCTTAGGAAGATGAATCAGGAAAAGGGAATTACAATAATTCTTGTGATCCATGATATAAATCTTGCTACAAGATACTCGGACAGGATAATTCTGCTAAAAAAGGGGAGTATTATAAGCCAAGGTACTCCGGAGGATGTAATAACTGTAGAGAATATTCAACAAGCTTACGGATTAAAGGCTGCAGTCGAAAGGAACAAGTACACCGGTCACATTTCAGTCATTCCCCTGGAGGTAAACAGAAGAATTAGAAGTGAGCTGAGTACAAGGATACATGTGATATCAGGCGGAGGCTCAGGACAGGATGTTATCAATGTACTTTACCAGAGAGGCTATAATCTATCATTGGGAGTTCTTAATGCTGGCGACAGCGACTGGCAGTATGGTAAAAGTCTTAAGCTTCCCATAGCTGAAGAAAAACCTTTCTCCGGGATATCCGAAAGGGCTGAAAGAAGGAATGAGGAAATGATTGAGGAAGCAGATTATATAGTTATGACCAATGTTCCAATCGGCAGTGGAAATCTTAAGAATCTGGAAATGGCTTATGGAGCCTTGAAAAAAAAGAAGCCGGTTCTTTACTTCAACGATAGAATCTATGAAGAATTTGACTATACTGGCGGACAGGCAATATCCATACTCCATAAAATGAATGAAAATGGACTGATAATGGTGAAGTCCATGGAGCAGCTGCTGAAGCAGCTTGTTGATTATGAAACCAGACTGGGATAAAATATCCCGGTCTTTATATATTGTTAATAGGAAAGCGATACTTTGGTCGCTATTGGGAAAAGCTACTTTTCTGCATCGAAGGATGCTTTTTTATTTGCCTTAGAATTCTTAAATTATTTAAATTTAAGCTTCTATATGATATATTAATTGTATCAGGAGGAATTATATGGATATAAAACTTATCGCAATAGACATGGACGGAACTCTACTGGACAGCAATAATCAGATTTCAGAAAGGACCACAAAAGCCATTAAAATGGCAAGGGAAAAGGGAATCCAGGTAGTTCTTGCAACTGGAAGAGTACTTAAGTCTGCACTTTATTATGCAGACTTATTGAGCCTTGACAGCTATATAGCAGCCTGCAACGGGGCTATTTTAGTGGATGGGAGCAGTAAAATCATTTATAGAAAACCAATCGATAAAAAAAAGCTTGAAAAAATCATGGAAATAGGACATGATATGTCAGTGTACTTCCATTTTTACAATGAAGATACTTTCTACACCAGGACCTATATTAAGGAAATAGTTGAGTACTACTCATCTTCAAAGGGGAAGTTCAAAGGTCAATCAATTGATGTGGATATTTATGAGAGTATTGAGGATATTCTTTCAAGAGAGAACCTTGATATTTTTAAATTTCTTTTTATTGACAATGATCTTGAAAAGCTCACATTACTTAGGAGTAATCTGAACTACATTGAGGGGATATCAACATCAAAGAGCTGGTCGAATAACCTTGAGGTAATGGAGGAGGGGGTTTCCAAGGGAAGAAGTCTTGAATATCTTTGCAGCATTATGAATATTCCACTGAGCAGCACCATGGCCATAGGCGATAATGAAAATGACCTGTCTATGCTTGCGCTGGCTGGCATAAGTGTCGGAATGGGAAATTCAGCGAGAGCCGTCCTTGAAAAAGCAGACCATATTACATCAGGAAATGATGAGGATGGGGTAGCTAAGGCAATTGAGAAATTCATATTGTAAATTATTTTAAACGGAGGATAATAATGACTTTAAATATTGTATTGGTCGAGCCTGAGATACCGCATAATACTGGAAGTATTGCCAGGACATGTGCACTTACTGGAACAACGCTTCATCTGGTCAGACCACTGGGTTTTTCAATTACTGACAAGCATTTAAAAAGAGCAGGTCTGGATTACTGGCCTCTTGTTAAGCTTGAATACTATGATAGCTTCCAGGAAGTGATTGAGAAGAATCCGGAGGGCGATTTTTATTTTGCAACTACCAAGGCAGAGAAGTACTATTCGGAATTCAGTTATAGGGATAATTCCTTCTTTGTTTTTGGTAAAGAGACAAAGGGTTTACCTGAAAGTCTATTAAATGAAAACATGCAAAAGGCAATCAGGATACCAATGAAAAAGAACATAGCAAGATCGCTGAATTTATCAAACTCAGCAAATATAATTATTTATGAGGCACTTAGGCAGCTGCATTATCCAGGCCTTGAATAATATTTTGATTTTTATGCAATAATACATCCTGCTTACAAATATATTGTTGACGGAGGGGGAAACACATTATGGATACGGCACTACCGATATTGGGTGGTCTAGGATTGTTTCTTTATGGAATGAATACCATGGGTGATGGACTGGAAAAGGCTGCTGGCAATAAGTTAAAAAAAATGATAGAAAAGTTGACCAAGAATCGTCTTATGGCTGTACTGGTGGGTGTAGTAGTAACTATTGCTGTACAAAGCAGTAGTGCAACAACAGTAATGGTTATAGGTTTTGTAAATGCAGGTCTGATGACATTGCCACAGGCAGTCGGCATAATAATGGGCGCAAACCTGGGAACTACTGTAACTGCACAGCTTGTTGCATTCAAACTGACTGACTATGCACCTTTGGCTGTTGCAGTCGGAGTTGCAATCTGGATTGGTGCCAAGGATAAGAAAGCTAAGACGTATTCTGAAATACTTATTGGATTTGGGATACTTTTCATAGGGATGGATATGATGGGTGATGGTTTGAAGCCCTTAGCAAATCTACCAGCTTTCACCAATATAATGACCAGCCTTACCAATCCATTTCTTGGAATGCTCGTAGGACTTGGACTGACCACTATAGTACAAAGTAGTTCAGCATCGATCGGTTTACTGCAAGCCTTGGCAGGAGAGGGACTTATTACAATGAATCTGGCATTTCCAATTCTATTCGGTGAGAACATTGGTACAACCACAACTGCCTTGATATCTAGTATTGGAGCAAACAAGACGGCAAAGAGAGCAGCAATCATTCACTTTTTATTTAACCTTGCCGGTACAATAATGTTTATGACTATATTTAGATATCCTATTGAATGGCTTGTAACATACTTATCACCAACAGATGTGCAGAGGCAGATAGCAAACGCCCATACATCATTCAACCTTATTAATCTGATTGTGCAGTTCCCGTTTGCACTTCTACTTGTAAAGGCTGCTGAGAAGCTGGTCCCTGGTGAGGATGAACAAGAAATAACAGAGGCGAAATACCTGGATAAGCGTATCATTGAAACACCTTCAATTGCTCTTGGACAAGCCGGAAGAGAAGCCCTGAGAATGGGAGATATGGTCCTTGAGAATCTTGAGGCATCCCGTGTATTGATTTTGGAAGACAAGATGGAACTTGTTGATCCGATTCTTGAAAGAGAAAAATCGATAAACAAGATTCAGAGGGAGATAACAGATTACCTTGTTAGATTGTCCAATGCATCACTATCGGATGTGCAGCATACAGATGTAAATGCAATGCTATACATAATAGGTGATATTGAGAGAGTTGGAGACCACATTGAAAATATCAGTGAGCTGGCTCAATACAAATTCGACAATAACCTCTACTTCACACCTCAGGCAATTGAGGAAATGAATGAGATGTTCCAGATCTGTATAGAGGCTTTCCACTCTTCCCTTACAGCCTACAAGAACACTGATGAAGCCCTTGCCAGACAGGTTCTTATTCTCGAGGATGAGGTTGACAGGCTTGAAAAGCAAAACAGAACCAATCACATCGACAGGCTGAACAAGATGATGTGCAGTACAGGAGCTGGGATCGTGTTCCTGGATGGAATCAGTAATCTTGAAAGAATCTCAGACCATTCCAGGAATATTGCCATGTATGTGCTGGATAAATTCAAGTAATAATGTTTTGTTACATTTTGTGATTTGACTATTGCTAACTATAAATAAATAGAGTATAATTGCCTTGTTAGGGTTGTTAAAAACGTAACAAAATATTTAGCAGAAATCTAAAAATTTCTGGATGATTGTAGCGGGAGAGATCACCTCGTGTGGCGCCGAAGGAGTAATTAACAGAGCTAGCCCCTCTGTTGCGAAACTCTCAGGCAATAGGACCGCTGCCGGACAGAACTCTGGAAAGCGTAGTTTACACCGAAGGAGCAATCCCACTTAAATTAATAAGTGGGAGAATCTCTCAGGTCAATAAACAGAGTAAGTAGGCAATGTCTATTTATTCTGTTTTTTTTTGGATAGACAAAAGGGTTTTAAACCTCAATAGAATATCGAGAAGGAGGGAATTGGATGATTTATGATGTAGTTATTATCGGAGCCGGACCGGCTGGACTTTCAGCTGGATTATATGCTGCAAGGGCCAGGATGAGCACTCTGATAATCGAGAAAGAAGCTGCAGGAGGACAGATAGCCACAACAGATGAAGTGGCCAACTATCCAGGATCTGCTGAGGATTCAACCGGACCGTCACTTGTTGCCAGAATGGTGGAACAGGCAGAGGGCTTTGGTGCGAAAAGGGTCTCAGATACCATAGAGAGTGTTGACGTATCAGGAAAGGTCAAGATTCTTAAAGGTGAAAATGAAGAGTATCAGGCCAAAACAGTTGTTGTAGCAACCGGTGCAGTACCTAAGCACATCGGATGCCCAGGAGAAAAAGAGTTGACAGGAAGAGGCGTTTCCTACTGTGCAACCTGCGACGGAGCCTTCTTTGAAGATCTTGAGGTATTTGTTGTGGGAGGAGGAGACTCAGCTGTTGAGGAGGCAATGTACCTTACCAAGTTTGCAAGAAAGGTTACCATTGTCCACAGAAGGGATGAGCTGAGGGCTGCAAAGTCAATTCAGGAAAAAGCTTTCAATAATGATAAGGTTGATTTTCTGTGGGATTCAGTAATTACTGAGCTGAAGGGAGACGGACTTCTTGAAACAATGACAGTTAAAAATGTCAAGACTGGTGAAGAAAAAGAAATTCATGCAGATGAAGATGATGGCACTTTTGGAGTATTTGTATTTATCGGTTACGATCCAGCCAACACAATTTTTGAAGGAATTGTGGAAATGGAAAACGGGTATATTATAACTGATGACAATATGAAGACCAATGTACCTGGAGTATTTGCTGCAGGAGACAACAGAGTAAAGTCATTGAGACAGGTTGTTACTGCCACTGCTGATGGAGCAATAGCAGCCACACAGGCAGAAAAGTATATTGAAGAGAACTTTGAATAGGAGGGAAACTATGATTGAATTGAACAAAGAGAATTTTGAAGAAGAAGTTTTAACGGCTGAAGGAACAGTGCTTGTAGATTTCTGGAGCCCATCATGTGAACCATGCAAGGCACTTATGCCACATGTGCACGAGCTTGAGGAAAAGTACGGTGACAAAATCAAATTCACATCACTTGATATTACAAAGGCAAGAAGAGTTGCAATTGGACAAAAGGTTCTTGGACTTCCTGTTATCGCCATTTATCAGAATGGTGAAAGAGTTGATGGAGTTATTGGAGATGAAGCTACAACCAAGTCTGTAAAAGAGCTTATCGAAAAATTCAGCTAGTCGAAAAGACAGCAAAAAATTTTCATTTTAAGATTGCGACCAATATTGTAAGGAGGTGAAGCAAATGCGTCTTGAGTTAGGAAAGATACTAATTAAAGATGTAGCATTCGGTGATTCAACAAATCTTGAAAATGGAGTTCTAACAATAAATAAGTCAGAGCTAATAGAACTTATCTTGGAAGATGAGCACCTTAAGTCAGTTGATGTTGATATTGCCAGACCAGGTGAGAGCGTAAGGATTACACCTGTTAAAGACGTAGTTGAGCCAAGGGTTAAGGTTGAGGGACCTGGGGGAATATTTCCGGGAGTACTTTCAAAGGTTGATGTAGTAGGTTCAGGAAAAACCAATGTCTTGAAGGGCTGTTCAGTAATGACAACCGGTAAAATTGTTGGGTTCCAGGAAGGAATTGTTGATATGTGCGGACCTGGAGCAGACTATACTCCATTTTCCAAGCTTATTAATATAGTCGTAAACTGCGAGCCTGTTGATGGACTGAAGCAGCACGACCACGAGAGGGCAGTAAGATTTGCAGGCTTCAAATCAGCAGCTTACCTTGCAGAGACTGCAAAATCACTGACACCTGAGGAGGTGGAGATTTTCGAAACCGATACCTTTGTTGAAGGAATGAAGAAATATCCTGACCTGCCGAGGGTAGGATATGTTCATATGCTTCAGACACAGGGACTGCTACATGACACGTATGTATATGGTGTTGATGCAAAGCAGATAGTTCCAACAATTCTTTATCCAACTGAGATAATGGATGGTGCAATTGTAAGTGGTAACTGCGTATCAGCCTGTGACAAGAACACAACTTATCACCACTTGAACAACCCAGTTGTTCAAGACCTTATGGCAGTTCATGGAAAAGAGATCAATTACGTTGGGAATATCATCACCAATGAAAACGTATATCTTGCAGATAAGGAAAGATCTTCAAACTGGACGGCAAAGCTGGCTGAATACCTTAACCTTGATGGCGTTGTAATATCACAGGAAGGCTTCGGAAATCCAGATACTGACCTTATCATGAACTGCAAGAAGATTGAGGCCAAGAATATCAAGACTGTAATAATTACAGATGAGTATGCAGGAAGAGACGGCGCCAGCCAATCCCTTGCAGACGCAGATAAAGCAGCGGATGCTGTTGTTACAGGTGGAAATGCAAATGAGGTAATCATCCTTCCCAAGATGGACAAGGTTATTGGGACACTTGCATATACTGATATCATAGCTGGAGGATTCGATGGAAGTTTGGCGGAAGATGGCACAATCACAGTTGAGCTTCAGGCTATCACAGGAGCTACAAACGAAATGGGATTCAATAAAATGTCATCAAAAGGATTCTAATAAACAAAAAATAATAAAAAAATAGAGGAAAGGATGTGGCAAGATGTCAATATTTAACGAGAGCTCAAAAGTAATCGTAATTGGCGATAGAGACGGTATTCCAGGACCAGCCATGGAAGAATGCATAAAGACCACACCTGCAGAGGTAGTATTTTCAGCAACTGAGTGTTTTGTCTGAACGGCTGCAGGAGCAATGGATCTTGAGAATCAAAAAAGGGTAAAAGACCTGGCTGACAAATACGGAGCGCAGAACGTTGTCGTATTAATCGGCGGAGCAGAAGCTGAATCAGCAGGATTGGCTGCAGAGACAGTAACAGCAGGAGACCCTACATTCGCAGGACCATTGGCAGGAGTTCCGTTGGGACTTAAAGTATACCACGCAGTAGAACCAGAATTCAAAGAATCAGTTGATGCAGATGTCTACGATGACCAGATCAGCATGATGGAAATGGTACTTGATGTAGATGCAATAATCGAAGAAGTGGCATCAATGAGAAAAGAGCACAGCAAATACTAAAAAATCGAATTTAAAAAATAGAGGAAAGGATGTGGCAAGATGTCAATATTTAACGAGAGCTCAAAAGTAATCGTAATTGGCGATAGAGACGGTATTCCAGGACCAGCCATG
>JBNJCX010000056.1:0-10266 GCA_051744365.1 Bacillota bacterium | reverse complement strand
GACGGATCCTAGACCTAAATTCCAACCCTATCTGTTTTTAATTGTGAATTGAGAATCGTGAATTGAGAATTATTATCCTACGCGTATAATTCAGTAAAGATCTTCTTCAATTCCTCTGATTCTCTCATAAGGTTCAGTGAAATTGCTGCGTGTCCCTTTGTATATCCGTTTCCAACTATCATGTTTACGTCTTTTCCTACTCCCTCTGCACCAAGGGCAGCCTTTGTAAAGCTCGTTGCCATTGAGAAGAAGTATACTGTTCCCTCGTCCTTGGTGATTAGGATTGATGACATCTCAGTATTTGGAATATTAACTGTGTTGATTACTATATCAGCCATTTCTCCGTCAGTAACTGCTGCAATCTTTTCCATAACCTCCACTGCATTTGTTGCATCCGCTACTACATACTCATCTGCAAGGTTGGCTGACCTTGCTCTTTCGATTGTCTTTTCTCTGCTTCCTACGCAGATAACCTTGCCTGTAACTCCTGCTCTCTTTTTTGCTTCGTAAAGGCAAAGCATACCTGATTTTCCAGTTCCTCCAAGAACGACCACTGTATCTCCAGGCTTTACAAGCTTGGCAGTCTGAGCTGGTGCTCCTGCAACATCAAGTACTGAAAGGGCAAGGTTCTCTGGCATATCTTCAGGAAGTTTTGAATAGATTCCCGATTCGAAAAGGATGGCCTTTCCTTTGATATCTACCTGGTCGATTTCTTTTCTGATTTCTCCGAAGCTGTCAATTCTAAGGGGGGTAAGTGAAAGCGATACCAGTGTAGCTATTTTGTCTCCTACCTTAAGTTCAGTCTTTTCTTCAAGAGCAGATCCGATCTTCTCAACGATGCCGATCAGCATCCCGCCTGACCCTGTTACCGGGTTCTGGTGCTTGCCTCTCTCATCAACAATCCCCTTCATTATTTTCTTTATTTCTTCTATGTCTCCACCTGCCTGCTCTTTTATCTGTGTAAAGCTGGCTGAGTCAACGTTCAATGTCTTTACGTCAATAAGTATTTCATTGTCGTAAATCTCCATGTCATTGTCAATCTTAAATGCTGGTTGTGGTAATACACCCTTTGGTTCAATTACTCTGTGAGTACCGTATGGACTTCCTTTTCTCATATGAATTCCTCCTTTAAACATTTTGCATATAATTAATGCAAGTAACGTGCCAATGTGGAGTTTGTTAAATAAATGGCTAATCCGAGGGGTTAGCGCTTTCCTCCACTTTTTCATTCTCTTTTCTCTGTGCCGGTTTTTCGGCAGTTATTTAAAACATGATCAAGTAATCCACCCCGGCTATGCCAGCCTATACTTGCTGATCTTGTATTGAAGGGTCTGTCTTGGAATCTGAAGAAGCTCCGCTGCATGGGTTATATTTCCTTCTGTCTGGATTAAGGCATTCTGGATCAATATGATTTCTGTGTCTTTTATAACCCTGTTCAAGGCCATTTCCTGCCTTCCAACAGACTTCTCTATAAGGTTTCTCTTTATCTTTGGCGGAATATGCTCCTCGTCTATTATTTCCACATCATAAAGACTCATTATCCCCTCAATAAGATGCTCCAGCTCCCTGACATTACCTTCCCAGGGGTATTCCTCGAATATCTGGAGAACCTCACTGGTCACTCCCTGGACTCTCTTTCCCATCCTCTGGTTGAATTTCTCTATAAAGAAGTGGGTGAGAATCTCAATATCATCAAGCCTTTCCCTTAGGGTAGGAATGTTGAAGCTGATTACATTAAGCCTGTAATAGAGGTCTCGTCGAAGCAGCTTGTTCTGTACAGCGGTCTCCGGGTCCACGTTGGTTGCAGTGACCACTCTGACGTTCACATTCTTTGTCTTTGTTCCCCCGACCCTTCTGATGTTTCCATCCTGCAGGACCCTTAGAAGCTTTGATTGAAGGTCCAGTGGCATTGAATTGATTTCATCCAGGAAAAGGGTTCCCCCGTCAGCCAGCTCAAACAATCCAGGCCTGTCCTCGGCCCCTGTAAAGCCTCCCTTGGTGGTTCCAAAAAGGATCCCTTCAAGCAGGTTTGACGGCAGGGCTGCGCAGTTCTGGGTTATAAAGGGGTTGTGCCTCCGTTTGCTTCCATTGTGGATTGCATGGACAAACAGCTCCTTGCCCGTTCCCGTATCCCCTGAAATCAGCACAGGTACATCTGCCTCTGCCGCCTTCTTGGAAAGGGCCTTAAGCCTTAATATCTCCTTGTTCTGCCCGACTATATCGTAGAAAGTGAATTTCGCTGATTCCTTTGAGGCATTTTTGGTATTCTTTGTGCTGTAGAGCTGATCCTGGAGGTCCACTATCTTCTCTGACAGCTCCCTTACCTGTGTGATATCCTTTGAAATCTCAATGGCTCCTAGAATTTTACCTTTGCTTTTTATGGGGATTGAGGAGTTTATGGTTGTAATCTTTTCTCCCTTGTAGTTCACAAAGGTCTGTTCCTTCCTAAGGATAGGCTCACCTGTCCTTATTACTGTAAGGAGTGTACTCGTCTCCTCATTAAGGGATGGATAGATCTCAATAAGGTGTCTCCCAACAGCCTTTTCCACATCAACCCCGTCGATCTTCTGGGCAAAGGTGTTGTAGTATACAATCTTTCCGGATGAATCGATTATATGGAGGCCCTCCTCCAGATAATCCAGAATCTCTATCATATTCTCCTTGAAAAAAATATCCTTCATATGTTTTCCTCCATAATCTCGTTCTTCTCAGCGCCTGAAAATCGGCAGTTGATGCCGAAAATCAGGCAGGTGTTATCCTGCCCGTTTTCTCTTATTTTCTACTTCATTAACTCACTTACTGTATCAAGAAGAATCTTTGGAAGAACCCCGAATGAGTAGCCCTTCTCAAGTCTCTCTGTAAACTTGTGTGCATCCTTGCCGAATGGTCCGATATTGACTACAGGAAGGTTTAGCTCCTGCATATCATCCAGCGGAAGGCTGTATCTCACACCAAATCCTGGCATATTCTCCTTCAGGGATTCCACTGCCTTTTCCTCCCTTGGAGCTGCCGCATAGCTAAGATCTGAAATATATGGGTAGAACTTCTTGTTCACTACCTTGTACTTATCCCCTGCATTCGCAATAGCCTTGTCAACTGCTGATATAAGCTTCTTCTCTCTGTCGTCTTCACCCTTTACAAAGATATGTGGATAATATGGCGGTGAGAAATAGCTGATTATCACAGGGTCCTTGTCCGACCACATGCCTTGAACCATTTCAACCATCCTAAGTGCAAAGATTCTCTCATCAACTTCAAAGTCCTCTAGGAGTTCTGCCGATAGCTCTTCAATTTTCTTGTCCAGCTCTTCGCCTCTTTCAGCTCTCACCTTATGGAGAAGCTCGTCGTATGACATTACTCTGGCTTGCCATGGAAGCTTCTCGAATGGATATTCACTCTGCCTTGCATATTCCTCATACTGCATGTTCAGGTCATCTATAACATTTTGGAATGCCTTCTTTGCACCCTTCTTCATCTTCTCCATAACCTGGTCCGGAGTAGAGTTGTGGGTTGCGTAGTTAAAGTACAAGTATGCGTATCTTGCAATCTGTACTGAGTACTCAGTCTTTAAATCCTGTTGTCTTAAAGATATGGGCGGAAGTGAAATTTCCCCGTCAGCGTTGTCACAGTATTCCATATTAAGGTTGAATTCCCTTGTGATCTCCGATGCTATCTGGTTTGGATCAAGACCTTTGTATGGCTCCCCAACATGTGTTTCCTTTCCTGTGATGTAGAAGCTTGGCATCAGTTTTCCAACTGTTCCTACATAGATGTATCTGGTCTCATCTCCCACATATCTTGGAGCGGAGTAGTCTGTATCAACAACTGCAAGGTAGTCATAGCCCTTTTCCTTCTTCAATCTTACAAGCTCGGGAACAACTGACAGCATGCCTGCCGAGTTTCCTTCCTCGTCGCAGACTGCTGCAAAGATAAGGTTGCCTTCCAGTTCATCCAGGTTCTTGGAGAACTCCTCCATCATTACCATCAGCGTTGCAACTCCGAACTTCATATCGAAGACCCCTCTGCCGAACAGGTAGTTTCCTGAGTCCAGGTCTTCCTTGGCCTCTGGTGATATTGTTACTTCCTTCAGCTTTTCAGTCAACTCATAGGGCTTTGTTGCAAATTCCTTTAGCTCGCCGTAGTCGCTGATTCCAACTGTATCTGTATGTCCTATAAATACAAGTGTCTTATTGTCGTTTCCTTTTTTACCATTGATTGTAGCCATTAGCGATTTTCTTCCAACTGAATCATCGATTGCGTCCACAAATTTTACATTGTCAGGATTCTCCTTGAAGTAATCCATCTCCATAAACTTGTCATGCACCAACTGTACAACATTGTTCTCATCGGGAGTTCCCACAACGCTCAATACATTTGTTAGCTCCATTGTGAGGTCCTCGATTCTCTTTGTCATATCCATCTTAATTATCTCCTCCTTGTTGGATTCTAACTCTACTATATCAGATTGTCCGTTTTTTGACAATCTCTCCATGTAAAGACTCCCCTAGATATGTCTATCCGTTTATTATGGATTTAACCAGGGAGCAGGGCTTTAACAATTAAAAATTGCTACTTTGTTAATTTTCCCACAGCTTTCTTTATTCTGTCCATGGCATCCTGTATCTGTTCATATGAGCAAGCGTAGCACAATCTTACAAAGCCTTTTCCATACTTACCAAAGGAGCTTCCAGGAACTATTGCAACTCCTGCTTCTTCAAGGATGTAATCACAGAAGTCACCTTCCTCCATTCTCAGTTCTTCAATGTTTATAAACACATAGAAAGCACCTTTTGGCTCAAGTAGCTTTAATCCTTTAACATCCTTAAGTGATTCGTATACCAGCTTGCCTCTTCTTTCAAATTCCTTCAGCATATCTTTTGTAAACTGATCGCCGTTGTTATATGCTTCCGCGGCACCTACCTGTGCGAATGACGTAGCGCAGGTTGAAAAGTTTTGGTGAACCTTGTTGAGATATTTCAAGTACTCAGCAGGCCCCATAAGATATCCTATTCTCCATCCTGTCATAGAGAAGGTCTTTGATGCAGAGTTAACTACAATAGTTCTTTCTCTCATTCCTGGCATTCCAGCTATACTTACATGCTTCCCACTGAAAAGGAACTGGTCATAGGTTTCATCAGAAATCACAAGAAGATCTTTTTCAATTGCAAGTTTTGCTATTTCTTTCAAATCCTCCTCTTCCATTATTGCTCCTGTGGGATTATGAGGTGTGTTAATTAGTATTATCTTTGTCTTTTCTGTTATCTTGTCTGAAATATCAGATGCCTTAAGACTGAATTTGTTCTCCATCTTCAATGGCACCTCAACAATATTTACATTGGCTATTATTGCCTGCTCTGCATACGCAGTGAAAAATGGACTTGGGATTATGATTTCATCTCCCGGTTCCATCATACCCAACATGATTATTCCTATAGCCTCACAGGCTCCTGCTGTGACTACTATTTCATTTTCAGGATTGTAATCAAGTCCATGGTCTCTTCTGTATTTATTTGAAATTGCTTCTCTTAGAGGCATTATCCCCGCCATTTCAGTGTAGTGAACAAAACCATCATCCAAGGCTTTCTTTGCTGCTTCCTTTGCTATTTGAGGTGAATCAAAGTCAGGCTTTCCAATTTCCATATGAATTATAGACTTCCCTTGAGCCTCAAGATTCATGGCTTTCTGAAATACATCGTACAAACCGCCCTTAAAGCTAAACTTCTGACATCTTTCATTAATACCTATCATTGTTTGACCTCCCAGATTTTATTTGTTTACTCTACTTTCCGGTTCCTGTCCTGATAAAACCCTTACGACCTCTCCTGCAGCCCTTTCACGCAGTTCGATATATGAGTCCTGCGTAAAGAACGCCGCATGGGGGGTAACAATATAATTCTCAAGCGATAGGAGCGGATTGTCTTCTTCAATTGGTTCAGCTTCTGTTACATCTACTGCAGCACCTGCTATTACATTGTTCTTCAGTGCTTCATAAAGATCTTTTTCATTTATTAGGGGACCTCTTGAAGTATTAATCAGTATTGCATTGTCCTTCATCTTCTTGAAATTCTCGTCATTGAACATATGTTTTGTCTCAGAAGTAAGAGGACTATGGATTGTGATTACATCAGATTCTCCAAACAGTGTCTCAAGGTCAACGAGCTCAACTCCATACTCTTCTACAACCTTTTTGTCTATGTATGGATCAAATGTAATCATTCTGAAGCCAAAGGCTCTTGATTTTCTGGCGACCTCTCTTGCAATCTTTCCAAATCCTAGAATTCCAAGGGTTTGAGTGTTGAGCCTTCTCATCTGCGGGAAACCTGATTTTGTCATTATGCTTTTTATATCCCATATTCCTTCTCTTACATGTTTATTATAGGTAGGTATATGTCTCAGCATTGTAAGCATAAGCGACATCGCGTAATCTGAAACCTCATCCACGCAATAGTCCGGAACATTGGTAACAGCCATTCCCTTTTCCTTTGTTTTAACAAGCTCAATATTGTCAAATCCAATTCCCTGTCGGGCTATTATTTTGCATTTCTCCATTGTATCCACATGTTCAGGCTTGATTTTCCTATCAGCTATTATTACTCCGTCCGCATCCTTTATTTCCTCAAAAAACTTGTCCTGGTCATCGTTTGGAACAAAAACAACTTCTGCATTAATCTTGCTTAGAATCTCCATTTCAAGTGATGGATCTTCAACGAGTAAACTGTGTATTACTACTTTTGGTCTGTTCATAGTTTATCCTCCTTTGTATTTGTATACATAATCCATTAAAAATAATTCTTCCCCTTTACAATACTACTATTAGTATCCTCCCGATTTCATAAGACTAAGGAGGATTGACTCCTTGACACCTGTCAGGTGCTCCTTCATAATGCCTTGAGCTGCCACACTGTCCCTGTCCTGTATTGCATTGTATATGCTTTCGTGTTCCCTTACAACCGTCATTGCCCTTGCTGAAAAGTTTGTGAAATTAAGATACCTGTTGTATGACATGTTCACCTGCCTAAGATATTCCTCAAGCAGCTCATTCTTTGAAAGCCTTGCAATATACATGTGGTATCTTCTGTCTATGCTCAGGTACTCCTTCCGGTCAATTGGATTTTGCCGGGCGATTTCCTGGTGCTTTTCAATGAGGCTTTTCAACTCGGGAAGGTCCTTGTCACTTCTGTTAATTGCTGCCAGCTTTGCCGAAAGAAGCTCCAAAGACTCCCTGATGGCATACAGGTCAATAAAATAGCCAGTAGAGAGCTCAGTAACAAATGTCTTCTTTCCCTGCATGCCCACCAGGCCTTCGTAGGATAACCTTTGCAGTGCAGCTCTGATTGGAGTTCTACTTATTCCAAGCTTCTCTGAGAGGTCATCTTCAAGTATGATTTCACCTGGTTTTAATTCAATTGTTACAATTGCATCCTTTAATACCGAATACGCCTTGTCGGTCAAGGTACCCTTGCTTTTGATCATATCAAGTGCCATTTTTTTACCTCTCTTTAACCATTCGTTATGCATACGTATACTTAAAATATACTATTCATCTTCCTTATTGTCAACACTTCGAAGGCATAAAATTCTAATTAAATCGACGCTTCGTTAAATTTTTAATTATCAGAAAAGCTTGAATTCCGATTATTATGGTGTTATTATATGTATACATATACTTCCAAAATAGGAGGTGGCTTGTAAAGAAAACGATTTATACATATCAAACTCATGCATTAAACTAGAGGATGAAGTACTTAAAGTAAACGAAAATCTTTATTAATAATCGGTAAATTACTTGCGCTATCAATTCTTGTGACTGCATGTGGAGGTTCTTCTGCAACAACTGACAGCGGTTCTTCTGTTCCAGGAGAATCCGTTGTTTCAGGATTCTATGAGCCATACATGATTTACGGCCTTCCATTCCTATTTACATCACGTGAGGCTGACTATGTTTCATGGGGCAGAGAATTTGGGCAACAAATAAGCGAAAACATCATTAACCTTGGTTATGGAGAGAACGGATTCAGACATGTTACCAACAACAAATATCCGATAAACACTCCTGCTGATATGGCAGCCATGAAGATAAGAACAATGGAGAATCCACTTCACATGGCTGCTTTCAACGGAATGGGAGAAAATCCTACTCCGATTTCATTTAGCGAACTGTTTACAGCACTTCAGCAAAAAAATGTAGATGCTCAGGAAACTCCTGCAGCAATTATCCACTCAAACAAGTTCTATGAAGTACAGGATAACATGTCATTGACAGGCCACCTGTTTACAAACTGTCCATACTTTATAAACATGGACTTCTACGAAGGATTGTCATCTGATTTTCAGAAGGTAATAGCAGATGCAGTTGATGCTACAATCGAGGTTCAAAGAGAAGTTTTTACTGCAGAGGAAGCAAACTATATCTCAGAACTAAGGAACTTGGAATGGAATCAAATGAGATTACACAGGAAAATATGCAATTGTTCATCGATGCTGTACAACCTGCATATGCGCTTTTCAAAGAGCAGTTCGGCCCTGAATTAATTGAACTTGCCAGAAGCTACAATAAACAATTTGATAAGATGGGCTTGAATAATCAAGCCCAAACCTATATTTAAAAAGGAGGATGCAATTTTGAAAGTGATAAGATGGCTTGATAAATATTTTGAAGAAGCAGTGCTAGTATCAAGTCTTGTGGTTACAGTCAGTTTGATATTCATGCAGGTAATTATGCGATATGTATTCAGTAATTCATTATCATGGAGTGAAGAATTGGCAAGATACATATTCCTATACCAGATCTGGCTTGGTGCAAGCTACGCAACAAAAAAGAATGCCCATTTAAGAATCGAAATCCTAAAGTCAAAGTTTTATGGTAGAAAAAAAACCTACTTTGAAACCATCGTACTCCTAATCTGGTTGGCCTTTACAGTATTCCTTACATTGGAATCATTCAACCTTACCAGAATGATCTTTATTAGAGGCCAGCTGTCTCCGGCCCTGAGAATGCCCATGGGATTTGCCTATGCATCAGTGCCAATCGGCGCTGGATTGATGTCTCTTAGATTGGTACAGAATATAATTTCCGGTATCAAGAGCATTCCGGAAGCTAAATAAAAAGAAGGAGGAAATTATGAGTGTCTTAATACTATTTGGTTTACTAACAGTTTTAATCACCATCAGCATTCCAATAGGAATAGCTCTTGGTGCAGCAACAACAGTAACACTGATGATTACTCAGGATGTACCGCTGATGGTTATAGCTCAGAATTCTTTCGCAGCTCTGGACTCATTCCCATTGATGGCAATTCCCTTCTTCATACTTGCAGGAAACCTGATGATGTATGGAGGAGTTTCAGAAAAATTACTTAGATTTGCGGATTCATTAGTTGGTCATCTGATCGGTGGACTTGGCATGGTTACTACCATGACCTGTATGTTCTTTGCAGCAATTTCAGGATCGGGTCCGGCAACAGTTTCAGCCATAGGTTCATTTATGATTCCGGCGATGAAGGAGAAGAACTACTCAGGAGCATATGCGGCATCATTGACTTCTGTTGCCGGTGCAATCGGAGTAATCATACCACCTAGTATCCCATTTGTAATCTACGGCGTAACCAGTGGAGCATCAATCGGTGAGTTGTTCATGGCTGGCATTATCCCTGGTGCCATGATTGGAATCGGTCTTATGATTACCAATTTTTTAATGTCAAAGAAATATGGCTATGTAGGAAATGTGGAAAGACCTCCTCTACTCAAGTCATTTATTGAAGCAATACCTTCACTTTCTGTTCCAGTTGTAATACTTGGAGGCATTTATGCAGGTATATTCACACCAACAGAAGCTGCTGTAATTGGCGTTGTTTATGGTCTTTTCATAGGAGTTGTTGTAAACAAAGCTCTTACATGGGAAGGAATCCGGAAGTCCCTAAAAGAAACTATACTTATCAACGGAGCTACTACATTCATGATTGGTCTTTCAATGTCCTTTGCAGCATATATGACCATGAAGCAGGTACCTTATCAGGTAGGACAGTTCCTGCTTAATGTTTCCGATGAAAAAGTTGTAATCCTATTATTTATCCTTGTGATATTGCTAATTGTTGGTTTGTTTATTGATAATATATCTTCAACAATAATACTTACACCAATTTTGTTGCCAATAGTTACAAATATAGGAATAAGTCCCGTACACTTTGGTGTAATTCTTACAATGAGTCTGGCAATCGGCTTTTCCACCCCTCCCTATGGGGCGAATATATTTGTTGCCTCAGCGGT
>JBNJCX010000055.1:0-10331 GCA_051744365.1 Bacillota bacterium | reverse complement strand
TTGACGATAGAATCGACTTTGTAGGTGGTATAAGGGGACTTGCCCAGCTTGAACAAAGAGTTGTTGACGGCATGAGAGTCGCATTCTCAATGTATCCTACCAGTATCGATGACTTGATGGCCATTGCAGATGCAGGAGAGGTAATGCCTCCAAAATCCACATGGTTTGAGCCTAAGCTCAGAAGTGGTCTGTTCGTTCATACACTGGATTAGAATCATATGGCCCGGAGGAAAACCGGGCCTTTTTCATGCTCAAATCCATTGACAGGACTGCTGTTAAAATGTATAAAGAATATGAGGTGAAAAACTTGAAAAAGACAGCCATTATAATTTTTATTGCAATAACAATCACCCTATCTACATATTCCTTGGCGGAGCCCCTTGAATCCGGCCAGTCAATGGAATCTATAAATTCGACTATATCAGAGCTTAGTCAGGAGGAAGTCCTGATTCTTGAATCCCTCTTCCTTATCCGTCAGGAAATAAGAGACCTGGAGATAACTGAGGAGCGTACATCCATGGAAATTGAAGAGCTTTCCCTAAAAATTGAAGATATCGAAGAAAATATTGTCAATCTGGAGGAGTCCTACAACAACAATCTGGACATAATGGAGGAGGTTCTCCGCTCCTACCAGAGAAAGGGCCCCCTATCAAATCTTCAGCTTATATTAAGCTCGGACAGCCTTTCGACACTTATAAGGAGAATCAACAGCATCCGAGACCTTTCCAGGAATACCAGTGAACTGCTCCTTACCCTTGAAAATGAAAAGCAGGAGCTGACTCTGGTTATGGAAATACTGGATGAAAACCTGAAAGAAATTGAGCAGAGACGGGCAGAGCTTAGAAGAACAATCGAAGAAAAGGCAGCCACAGTAGCATATCTCGAGGATAGTCTCCATGCACTCCAGGATGAAAAAGAAAGATATGAGGGCTATCTATCTCAGTTGGATGATTCCTGGGAGGAAGTTAAACCTATATTCCTTGAAACTATTAAGGGAATTACAGAAACTGTAGAGAATGGAGAACTTCCAGAATCGATACTTAATGTAAGGATAAGCCTGATGGGAATAAGCGGCAAGATTCTTGATGAGGAATTGAACAAAGAGCTTGCCAAAAAAGACTATCCTACTCCACCCCAACTTCTTTTTGATGAGGATAGTGTCCGTCTTGTAATGCCTGAACTTAATCTTGATATAATGGGGAAACTTGTACTTCTTGACAACAAGACCCTTCGTTTTGAAATAACAGATGGCAAGTACCTTGGTCTTGCCCTTGAACAATCAGCGGTCATGGATTTGTTTGATTTCGGCTATCTGGACCTTAAATTCCACAAGCTTCTTGGCAACAATACAATTCGTTCAATAAATCTTCAGGATGGCTATATGGACCTCCAGATTCGGCCATCCTTATTTTAAAGGAGAGATAAAATGATAACCACAAAAAATCTCAGTCTCAGATACAAGGACGGTACCTTCGGTCTCCAGGATGTCAATGTCAGCATACCCCCAGGTGAAATCGTATACATAACAGGGCAAAGTGGCTCTGGAAAGACCAGCTTTATTAAGCTCCTGCTTGGTATGGAAAGACCGACCTCGGGACAGCTACATGTTCTTGGAAAATCCATGGACAAAATATCAGACAATGAGCTGCGAAAGCTCAGGCAACAGATTGGACCTGTCTTTCAGGATTTTAAATTGCTGGACGGACGACCTGTCAATGAGAATGTTCTTGTAGGCATGAGATTTCTACCTATCAAAAAAGAGGAAATGTATGAAAGAGCCTTGAAGGCTCTTGAAAAGGTTGGACTTTCCCACAAGATTCACTCCTCTGTGGAGAACCTGTCCTACGGTGAACGTCAGAGAGTTGCAATTGCAAGGTCTGTTGCAAGAAACCCCAAGCTTATTATTGCTGACGAGCCCACAGGAAATCTTGACAAGAAAAATTCAGTTCTTATTCTAGAGCTCTTAAAGTCCTTCAAAAGTCCTGATACCACCGTTATCATTACAACACATGCCACTCATCTGATCCAGGATGAGAAGGACTGTATTCGCATTCAGGTGGATGATGGGAAAATGACGCTCAAGGAGGGACCCTATGGGAATTAAGCCGGGAAATATAAGTTATTATCTCAGGGAAGTCAAAACCCTAGTAAAAAAAGATATATCATCAAACCTGATGTCCGTATTGAGTCTTGCATTTATATTCTTTATTCTTGCCCTTGTGTTTTCACTGGGTCTGGGTTCTGATTACATGATTACTCAGATTGAGGACCAGGCTGAAATCAGCGTATACTACACTGAGGATGCCTCACTCGTAACATTGGTAAAGGAGCTTGAAGCCATAGAGGGTGTTAATGATGTTGTCCCTGTGGATAGTGAAACAGCCAGATCTCAAATGCTTCAGGTCCTTGGAAGTGAATCTAGAATTGTCGAACTTTTTGACCACAATCCGTTCAGTGCTTATCTTGATGTGGGTATCCAGATAGAATCTGTGGAGGAAATAGCAGCCAAGGCAGCATCCATCGATGGCGTCGAGTTTGTGCGAGACAACAAGGAGGTCCTTCAAAAATTGGAGGATATATCAGGCATAGTAAGGATAATCGGAATTTTTATTCTCATATCAGTATCCATTGCTACACTGGTTATAACCTCTCACCTTATAAGACAGGGCGTATACCTGAACAGGGATTCCATCGGAACCTTGAAGCTGCTCGGTGCACCAGATGGATTCATATATATGCCGTTTCTGGTGAATGGATTGCTGATGTCCATCTTTGCAGGGGGTGTTTCCCTAATTATGACGTATTTCTCAGCAAGATATATATATAGCCAGCTTACTGGAAGTCTACCCTTTATTGTTCTTCCGGAATTTGGTAGCCATATGATTGCTCTGATTATATTCACCATGTCACTGTCGATTTTTCTTGGAATATTCGGAGGACTTTTGGGCATAAAATCAACAAGACCAAAAAATAGCTAAGGAGAGTTCAAACGCTGAACTCTCCTTTTTGATTTCACTACAAAAGCAGCAGTACTGCCACTCCTGCAACGGATACAACCGCTCCAAGAATCTCTGTGGGATTGACTTTTTCCTTGAATAGAAATATAGAAAATGGAATTATAGTAATTGGTGTTATTGAGGTTATTGTAGATGCTATACCTGCTGTGGTGTACCTCAATGCGACAAGCAGTAAGCTTACTCCCAGGAAGGGGCCGAAAAAGGATCCCAGAAGGGTATTCTTTATTGCCTCCTTATCCTTTATTGCAAGCTTCAGCTCATCCCATCTTCCCAGAACAGTAACAAATATCACAAAGCTAATAAATCCAGCTATGATCCTGATTTGGGTCGCTGCAAAGACATTGTAGTCTCCCAGGCCAACCTTGCTGAATATAAGACCGACCGCCTGTCCAAGAGCACCCATAAATGCAAAGATCAAGCCTTTGGGTGAATACTTCATCCTGATTTTTTGCTGGCTTCTGTCCCGGCTCATGACAACGATCACTATTCCCATTATGGTTATCATCATCCCCAGAACCCCTGTTAAAGACAACCTCTCACCCAGAAGAAAATATCCAAAGAGTGCTGCCATGGGTGGGCTTGTTGCCATCATAAGCAAGGATATCCTTACACCAACCTCTATGTATGCCTTAAGCATAAAGTAATCCCCGATAAAAAATCCGATTATCCCTGATAGTGTCAGCCAAATCCAGTTATTGATGGTTGCATCTGTGGGAAACGGTAGTCCTCTTGTAACCAGTGCAGTCACTGTTAGAAAGGCAAATCCGAATACAAGCTTTATAAAGTTGACCGAGATGCTTCCGATTTTACTGCTGGCCTTACTGAAAAAAATCCCTACAAGTGTCCAGCTGAATGCGGTCGCAAGAGCGGCCAGCTCACCTATATTCTGTTCCATCATTGCCTTTTCCTCTCTTTCAGTTCTATATTTCAGACATATTCAAAGGCCTGCCTCTCAGCAGACCTGATTATTCCCCAAAGTGTTCGTAGGTCCTTGTAGTTAGGAGAACTGCCTGTTCTCTCGTGGTATACTCCAAAGGATGGATGTTGTTGTTTTCATCACCCTTCAGGATTTCATTGTACGCAAGAAACATAACACTGTCATATGCATATGCACTTATTCCGTTTTCGCTTGATATGGGAGAGTATACAAGATTTACTGATGAATCCACCTTCTCAATAGTTCTGGTAATGACCACTGCAATATCCTGTCTGGTTATTGGATTCCCCGGTCTGAAGGTACCATCTTCATAGCCCTTGATAATGCCAATGGCTGCAGCCTTTAGAACCTGGGGATTGTCAGTATCCGGGAAGTGTCCACCACCTGCATTTATTTCCTCTCCGGTTTTGCTTTCATAGTAAGCCACCATTACCTCAGCAAATTCTTCCCTTGTTATAACATCTCTCATATTGTCTTTGATGCTTTCCGGAATCAGATTGTATTCATGGGCTTTGTCAAGCTCCTCCACTGCCCATGGCGAAGCGTAATTGTAGGGATACATCTTTCCACTGGTAACAGATGGACTATAGCTTCCATATAATGTATAGCTACCCAGAATGTCCCGTTGCGTCAATCCTATCCTTACTTTGAAGTTATAGGATGAAAACATTAGATTGACAGGCTCTTCAATTATCCCCAACTTCACAAGATCGATATCAATCCGGGAATAGCCGTCAGTTTCCATTATCAGATCAGAATACTTGAAGTTCATTTCCCTCATTACCACTGAGTCTTTATTCCTGATATAGAAGTTTATTTGAATATACAGATTGTCCCTGTAGCTATCATTCTGAAATAATGTCCTGGTGGAATCCTCATCAAGCCACTTCAGTATGAAATGCGTGTTTTCGCTTTCCACTGCCTCAACAGAGAATTGCTTCGGTGTTCCCGGCCTTATGGCCTGGGCATTGATTGCTGAAGGAATCAGCAGGACAATCATCAAAATAATTATTATATATCTCTTCATACATACCTCCATGAGCTACTTTATTTTCTTCCACTCATTGTATCTTTCTATTTCTCCCTTAAGCTTGCTTACAATATAGCCAATAACCGCTGCATCATCGAGATATCCTCCAAGCAGGAAATCCGGAACAACATCAATTGGGTTTACCAGATAAATTAGTCCTGCAATGACCGTAATTATTGTTGCCCTTGAAACCATGGTGTAGTCTTTTTTGATGTAATCCCTCACCATGGAAATCAGTTGCCCGATGTCCTCAATTATATCAGAGAGCTGTTCATTATCCCTGATTATAAGGTTTGCTGAACTAAGCAGCTCCTTAAGTCGTTGAGGATTATTAATGTATTGCTTTGCCTTTCTTCCAAGTCCGGCAAGTATTCTTCCAGGATTTAATCTCATACCATCATCTCTTTCCATTTCTTTTTACCATTATTTAACTATATTATTATATCACAGACACTCAACCTTAACAATCAATAGGAATATCCACTCCCATAAAAATACCAGCCTTAGGAGGCTGGTATTTAACACTGCTATCCATTATAGTTTTTCTGTCCCCTAATAATATATCTACCCACTTGTGTTATTGATAAATATTATCATTTACAGCTTAATCCTATTCTAGTTTTCAATGAACTCAGCGATAGCAGGCATAAGCTCTGGATGAAGCTCCAGGTCCGGATCGCTGTAGGTCTCGAAATTTTCTTCAGGATCTCTTGGTGAATCCTTGAGTATATGATTCATCCCTTCAATCAGGACAGGCTTTGTCCCGGCTGCCTGAGCCAAAATTATGGCATCATTGACTGTCACCTGTATATCATTGTCTCCCTGTATGACAAGTACCGGAGCAGAAATTTCGCCATATATTTCAGCTGGATTATATTTAAACCAGGAAATCATATATGGTTGGATACTTGGTCTAAAAAGGGATTGAAGCATTTCAGGAACATTCTCCACAACCCTGCCATTTTCAAGTTCAATTATAATCGGCTCAATCAATTCAGTTATTTCCTCAGGTTGCGTGGAAAGCTGTCTTCTTAAGGTATCGGAAGCCTTTTCTCCCACTCCTGCAAGGGATACAAATCCTCCCACTTCTCTTTCCAAGGCAGCAGCTGCAGATATCAATGCGCCCTCGCTGTGGCCGATTAGATAAACCCCCTCGAATCTTTCATCTGCTTCTACCTTGTCAATCCATTTTATCATGTCGTTTACATAGTCCTCAAAAACCAGGTCCTCTTCAGTTTCAATCAATGACATGGACTCGGCTATTCCTCTTTTATCATATCTTACAGAGGCTATCCCTGCCTCCGCCAAGCCTTCCGCAAGCATTTTCAGGCTGTTGTTGTCACCTGCTATTGCACTATTTCCATCTCTGTCAGTTGGCCCAGAGCCCGGATGTATTATTGCAATCTTATATGGACCTTCTCCTTCTGGAAGCATAAGGGTTCCCTTTATTTCACCTTCTGGCACCTCAAGGTTATATTCTTCTCCCTTTTGTCCTTTGCCGCTACATCCTGTCACAACCAGCAGGGTTATAATCATCAATAAAACAATTATTTTTTTCATAGAATTCCCTCCCAAAAATAGACAGGAAAATAAAAAATACTCTCCTGTCTATATTATCCTAAAGTGGTTTTAGTTTTGCTGTAAAGTGTCTCAAGACTTCAGGCTCCCAGATAATTTCATAGCCCTTGACCTGATCTTTTCTATCTTTAATGGCCTTCAGAGCTTCAACTATTACATCCAGATGCGACTGAGTGTATACTCTTCTTGGAACTGCAAGCCTTGTGAATTCAAACTGTGATTCTATCTGTTCACCTGTATCAGGGTTATTGCCCATCATATATGATCCGATATCGCAGCTTCTAATGCCGGCTTCAATATAAAGCTCAAGCGCAAGAGCCTGTCCAGGGAACTCATAGTATGGGATGTGTGGTAGCAGCTTCTTTGCATCCAGGAATACTGCGTGTCCTCCAACTGGAGACTGGTATGCAATACCCTCTTCGTCAAGCTTGCCGGCAAGATATTCCATCTGACCAATTCTGTACTGCAAAAAATTAAAGTCAGTTCCTTCCTGAAGGCCGATTGCCATTGCCTCGATGTCTCTACCAGACAACCCTCCGTAGGAAATAAAACCTTCGTATGGTATTGTCCTAGCTTTGACAATTTCAAATAATTCTGGGTCATCCTTGACACCTATAAGCCCACCCATATTGATTATGGCATCCTTCTTTGCACTCATGGTGAATACATCAGCGTAGCTAAACATTTCTTGAGCGATTTCCTTTATTGATTTATCCTTGTAGCCTTCCTCCCTCATTTTTATAAAATATGAGTTCTCAGCATATCTTGCTGCATCTATGCATACTGGAATACCAAAGGATTTTGCAATTTCTGAGGTTTCGCGGATATTCTCCATGGATACAGGCTGCCCACCAGCACTGTTGTTGGTTACGGTTATTATTATCATGCCAACGTTTTCCGCACCGTTCTCCTGTATCAGCTCCTTCAATCTATCGTTATCCATATTTCCCTTGAATGGATGGAAATTCACTGTATCAAGGGCTTCCGGAATTACACAGTCAATTGCCCTTGCCCCTGGAAGCTCTACATGAGCCCTTGTGGTATCGAAGTGCATATTTGCTATTGACACCTTTCCCTCGTGAAGGAATATGGGCATTACTACCTTCTCTGCAGCCCTTCCCTGATGAACAGGCTGGAAGTATTTGTAACCAAAAACATCCTCAGCTGACTTCATCAGGTTCTTATAGCTCCTGGAACCTGAATATGCCTCATCTCCTACCATTATTCCAGCCCATTGGTTGGCGCTCATTGCACCTGTCCCGCTGTCTGTAAGCAGGTCAATATAAACATCGTCTGAATCAAGAGCAAAAACATTGTAATTTGCTGCCTTGATTTTTTCAATTCTTTCTTCCCTGGTCAAAATCTTTATAGGTTCAACCATCTTGATTTTAAACGGCTCAGCATAATACTTTGTCATCATATGACCTCCTGGATTCTAAATTAAAGGTTTCCCTTCAGTCCGATTTCATCCGCTACCTTTCTCATGCCCATAATGGTCTCATGAATGACTTCTTTAAGATCCATTCCAAGCATCTCCACACCTTCAGCAATTACATCCCTGTTTACCCCTGCTGCAAATGACTTTTGTCCCCACTTCTTCTTGACTGACTTTGCCTCCAAATCCATGATTGATTTGCTTGGCCTCATAAGAGCTGTGGCAGCAACCAGTCCTGTGAGCTCGTCTATGGTGTATATTACCTTCTCCATTTTCTCCTTTGGTTCAACATCTGTACAAAGCTTCCAGCCATGGCTCATCACACCTCTTATATAATCCTCCGGCCAGCCTTCCTCCTTTAGAAGCTGCTCTGTAACCTTGCAATGCTCTTCTGGGTACTTGTCGTAATCCAGGTCATGAATAAGCCCGATTACTCCCCACTTTTCAGCATCTTCGTTGAAAAGCTCTGCAAAGTGGACCATTGTTGCTTCAACCGCCAGTGCGTGTTTAATTTGACTGTCATTTTCCACGTATTTCGTTAAAAGTTCATATGCTTCTTCCCTTGTTGGTTTATAATCTGACACAAAATCCCTTCTTTCTTTTTTTCTTTTATCTATTATCTTATTTTACATAGTTTTCACACAAAAGACAAGAAATCCTTGGTTATTCATTCAGGTTTCTGGGCACTTTGAAATAAAACAGACTTCCCTCTCCGAATTGGCTTTCCACCCCCACTTGTCCATCGTGAGCAAGAATTATTGATTTTACAAGAGATAACCCTATTCCTGACCCTGCTCTTTTTCTGGTATTGCTCTTGCCGCCTCGGTAGTATCTGTCCCAGATGAAGTCCTTCTCCTCATCGGGTATTCCCTGACCAAAGTCCTTGATCCTAAATTCCACAAGTTCTTCCTTTCCTGTTACAGAAATCATAATCCTTTTATCATGGAGAGAATAGTTAATTGCGTTATTTACCAGAAGCTGCTGCTCGAAATCCTCGGTACCATATATTGAAACAAGCTCATTGCCTATTCTGCTTATTTCATTGATCTTCATTTTCTCATAGTAGCTGTTTATGAATACAATCTGGAGTAGCCACAACAGCAGCATTATTATTGCGGCAAAGATCATAAAGTATGTCCATAGCTTGAAATTCAAGGATTTTGTACGACTTGAAGACCTCATGACATCACTCTTCTTTCTCCTGAAATTTGTATCCCACTCCCCTAAGGGTTATTATATAGTCCCTGTAAGGCCCCAGATTGCTTCTGAGCATCTTTATATGCGTATCTATTGTCCTGTCATCACCATAGAAGTCATAGCCCCATATATCCCTTAAAAGCTGTTCCCTGGTGAGTGCTTTATTTTTGTTTTCAACAAGATATACCAAAAGATCATACTCCTTTGGTGTCATATTAATCTTTTGTCCATCCACATATACATTTCTACCATCCATGTCGATATGCAGCCCGCTGAATATCATTTCCACCTTTTCTTCCCTACCCATGTCGCGGCTTATTATTGCATTGATTCTCGCCATAAGCTCCTTGGGTGAAAAGGGTTTTGTAACATAGTCATCTATTCCAAGCTCAAAACCAAAAAGCTTGTCGTATTCTTCACCTCTTGCTGAAAGCATAATTACAGGAGTATTGGAGAATTTTCGGATTTCCTTTACAGCGGAGAACCCATCAAGTCTCGGCATCATTATGTCCATGACAATTATATGGAAACTATTCTCCCTGCACATTGAGACAGCTTCAATCCCATCCTTTGCCTGGGATACCTGATGTCCCTGAAATTCTTCGTATTCCCTGACAACCTCCCTAATTTTCTCTTCATCATCCACAACCAAAATCCTGTACATGCTATCACCTCCGGTTTAATTTTACATCATCCACGCGTAAGGTGTGTGAAATTCAACTATATCTTAAAAATCCTATTCATTTGCCAGTATCCTACAAAGATTCCCATCCATAATATTCCTCCTCAGTCTAATAATAGCAAAACTGCAAAAAAGAAACAACAGGTCCTAAAGTTCAGTCCTGTTGGCGTATTTCAGCTATTTTATTATATTCTCAATTTCATCAATCTTTTCACGCAGTCTACTTAACTCATCCAAATACATATCGGCTCCAGCTTCCTTCGCGACTTCTTCTGATTCAGTTCCCCTTCCACCGATTAAAAAAAGCGGTGAACTGGTCCCCATCTCATTCTTTAGTGCCCTTATAATATACCCAGCGCTGTTAAGACTTCTGGATGAAAATACTGACAGAACTACAAGATCAATATTTTCTCTCTTTATTGTATCCTTGAAATCCATGAAAGGAATGCTTCTAC
>JBNJCX010000054.1:0-10500 GCA_051744365.1 Bacillota bacterium | reverse complement strand
GATCGTGCCAGCCATCTTCAACGGGAATATCCATATAGAGTTTTTCTCTTAAAGCTTCAAGAAAATGCCTGTTCTTTCCCATATAGTCTGCACCGCAGCATACTGTATTATAAGATTCGGCTTTTAACCTCTCCAGCCATTCGACACCTTCACTGCACCTTAATATATGGTGGTCCAGAATCAAGGTTTCGACATTTCTGGACGTTTCCAGCAGATTATTCCAGGCCAAGTCTTTTATGTCCCTCATAGCATCCTCAAGGTAAATGGGAGGTCCGCTTGCAAGTACAATATCAGGACTGAACCTCACTATCTCCTTAACGGCCGCATCATCAAGAAATTGAATATCAGAGGCATGTAAAAACCTTGTACCGTCTGCTTCTATACAGGTCATTACAACAGTGCCTCCCTGGGTTCCACTTATTCCGTGAGGAACTTCCGCAGAAAAAGACAAGTTCTCGTCTATTCTACCCTTAGCACTGTCTATATCATGGTCGAGTCCAAAAATTAAGGACTCCTCTCTGGCTCTCATTCGGCTATTGAAAGCGTCTTCCTTTTTGGCCCAAATCCTACAATCCTTTCCGATGGTTCCCAGTTGATCTATGGACAGTTGATATGGGTTTGGATCCACCAAAGGTATATGGTCTCCGTGAAAGTGGCTGAAAATAATATCTGTTGAAGTTTTGATTTCTTCAATTATCTTACTCCTAATAATGTCTCCAACGGCAATCTGAAGTGGATGGGGTTTTAGACCATTTCTGATATAGCCCAAGGAAACTCCTGGGTCGATAATTATTTTCCTATTACCGAATTCAACACTGCAGCAGAGTCCCCTGACTCCCAAGGATTCAGTTCCAATTATTTCGATTTTCATCTTATCAACACCTATAAATTATCTTTTCAGCTGGAAGACATAGTCTCCAACCTCAACATCCAGTGCTCTGGCGATTTTGGGACATTTGGCCTTAAGCAGAAAATAAATGCTCCTGTCAACTTCAGAAAGGGCCTCAAAATTGCCCTGGCCTTTGCTTATTACTATATCACTATTATAGAAAATTTCCTTAAATTCATTGCTGAATTCCTTGACCAAGGCTCCCGGAGCGGAACACCCCGTTGAAACCACCTCAGCATAATCACCGATGCCTATTATATCCACTTCTCTTTTCGTGATATCATTGATTATAGGTTCACTTCTATAGGCAAATGTCACTCTATGGTCCTTTGAGAGCATTTCAATTAGAATCTTATCAAAAACACCTTCGCCGGAATTATCTCCTATTATTAAAATACTGCTGTCTTTTTTTAATTCTGACTTTAAGTCTTCGATATCGCATCTTCTAAATTCCTTGTGTAATTCTTCTTTTAAGCATTTCTCGATATCCAAGTCCTTAAGTATAGCAGTATCCATTACATTGCCTGTAGCAGATGCTTTTATAGCTCCTTTTAAATTGTCCTCCTCATTTTTTATAAAGCTCCGTATATCATCCTCCAGCTTCTTGGCTTCCCTGATATCCGAGTCTTTTATTTTTCTATAAGGATCCTGATTGTTGGTATGATATTTGACAACACTATGTACCGCTCTGCATAGTTCCGGTGCATAATCATATCTTCTGTAATCAGCTATCACTTTTACTGCATCATCCATTATCCTTTCCTGCAATTCAGTGTTATCGGTTGATTCATATGCTGCTTCAAGTCCCTGTCTAAGTATACAGGGCAGGCAGTCTAAAAATAATTCCATTCCACTTCACCTTTTCTTTTATATGATTTCCTTGCACAATCTTGTGAGTTCGTCCAGAATCTCCGTGTAAAACTTCTCGCCCAGTTCAGCTCTTGCGTATGTCGGATCACCGATAACGCCGATCTCTGACACTCCCTTTATTCCGTTCTTAAACATGCTGTCAAGAAATTCCTCCTCCTGCGCTCCAACATATCCAGCCTTTGCGACTTCCATATCCACCAGTTCCGGCTCCAGATAAAGCATCACTGATGTTTCAAAGGCGCATGCATGGCCTCCGCAGGATCCGGAAGGCAAATTGTACTCCTCTTCAAACCTTGTGGTAACTTCACGCAGGTAATTGAGACTAAGGGTATTCAAGAACCCTCTTTCAGGATATTTGGCAGACAGTTCATTAGTGATTTCTTCAGTTATCTTCATATTCCCTCCATGGGAAGCTATAAAAACAAACCTTTTGAAACCATGTCTAATATAACTGTCAACGTAATCTTCAACCATTCCCCTGAAGGTTTCCTTCCTAAGTGTAAGGCTTCCCGGGAAGGCGAGGTGGTGCTCTGAGAGTCCTGGAATAATGGGTGGCGCCACCAGGGCGTTCTCAAGTCTTTCAGCCAGGCCACAGGCAATACCCAGGCCTATTACCTCATCTGTACACTCCGCCAGGTGATGTCCGTGCTGCTCTGTGGAAGCCAGCACCATTATTATAGTATCATATCCACTGTCTATTCTTTCCCTGATCTTTGGCCAGGTCATATACTTTATCTGATTCTCTCTTCTTATCATATGCCCTCCTTGATCTTTACAACCATAATTATCTCAACAGGCGTATTAAAGGGCAGCACATTTGTACCAAGGGCCGCTCGGGTATGCTTTCCAGCTTCCCCAAACACCTGGACCAAAAGGTCAGATGCTCCATTTATCACGTAAGGCTGATCATAAAAATCATCGCTGCTGGCCACAAATCCCTGCAGATTAAGTATTTTCTCAACCTTGTCCAAGTCACCAAGCTCTTTCTTCAGTGTGCTTATCATATTAATGGCAGAAATCCTTGCAGCCTTGTACCCCTCGTCCCTATTCAGTTCTTTCCCCAATTTTCCGGTGTAGAGAATTTTCCCATCCACAATCGGCCCTGTTCCAGAAAGATATAGCAAATCCCCGGATCTTCTGGCAGTGACATAGTTTGCTACAGGATTATTGGCCACGGGCAAATCAATCCCAAGCTCCTCAAGTAACTTTTCAATTTTCGACATCTTATCACCCTCCCTCGTTGCACTTGTCGTTGCACTTTGAAGCGGTATCTCGCCTATCGTTGCATAACAATATGAAGCGATAGGCACCTTCTGCAATTATTAGTCAAGCGATTCGAATTCCGCCCTAAATGTCCTCTTTCTACTATTACTTCTTTTATGAATTCCCTTTAATTTACAGCCTCCTGCTCTAGCTTAATGTTATTTTCCAACATATACTCTATTGTTTCCTTATACTGGCTGTTGACTAGTTTCATTAATCTTTTTCTGTCGTTTTCAGTTAGGGGCTTGGCATAACTTATATGTTCCTTTAGGGTTTCAATATCCATTTTATACGAAAGAAAATCAACATCAGTTGTTTTTCTAAGGTGCTCAAGGATATGGAACCCACCTGCGTCAATATCCCCAAAATGATGGTAGGTTGCTCCCTTGTTTTGAGCGTGAAGCATTCTGATAAAATCCCTTCTTATCCTGTTATGGAATCCTCCCAGGTAGATCACAAAGAAATCCTCCTTCTCAAAGCTATGGAAGGTTGTAAGATTCTCCACAGTCAAGACCTTGCCTGAAAGAACCTGCACAGATTCAATATCCTTCAGCATCATTGAAGATATTGCAATATCTGAGCTCAGCCCACTAAAGTCTATCTCCTGATCGGAAAGGCATATTTTACCGGCACCCTTGAAATTGACATATGTGGGTGTTCTGACAAGATTGAAATTGCCAAGGACATCCTCCTTTTCAGGAAAGCTTCCATATTCAAACACCAGACTTTCAACTTTGCCCTGAATCTCGCCAAAGGTCTTTGAATCCTTAAACAGCTGAACTGAAAACTCCCTTATATACTGCTCTGCCTCAACATTGTCCAAAGCCTTAACGGCGCGGAGTATCCTCTCCAGCTCAAAAAAGTCTCCTGTAAAGAACCTAACGCTCCTGTTCCCTTCAATCCTTGCAAGCTGTTCAGAACAATAGGCATCCAGAACTTCACTATAACCAGTATAATTGCTGAGAAGTTCCTTAAGCCTTTCGTTCAAGGCACTTTTAGGCGTCCTTCCAATATATTCATAGCCCTCCTTCAGAGCCTCCAAATGGAGGTAAACCTCCTTGACTACCCCTCCACTCGTTCTGTTTGAATTAACTAAACCTTTTCTAACCAAAACTTCAACTTCCTCATTGATATCCCTGAAAAGCTTGTAATTGGAATGGTCGTCATACTTTGGGAACAATGATGAAACCTTTATCTTGAAGCTTTGGTTCACCTTGTTTGTTCCCTTGAAGCTCTCGCTTCTTTCGTACTTGTTCAATAGCTCACCCAGAATTATCTTTTCATATTTGCCAATCATAGGTCATACACCTCGACAATTGCATTGCTTCCTTCCCTAATGGCCAGCAATACAGTATCCACCTTCTCGCCGATTATTTCCATTTTCCCTGGGGGTGTGGCCAATATTATCTGGAAATTCTGGCTATTGAAGAAGTCCATCATTGAGGCTATTCTATTGTCATCCATTTTATCAAAAGCCTCATCCAGCATAATTATTCTTATTGTATCCCCTGCCCTATATAGCTGCACAAAGGATGCTGCTATGGCAACATAATAAGGGGTTTGGGTCTCTCCTCCGCTCTTCTCACCATAAATGTTTGAAAACCTCTGGCTGCTCCCGTCCTTTTTCTCTACAATAATGTCATAGTCGAGATAGCTTCTGTAGTCAGTGTATTCCTGTATTACCTTATCTCCCATGTCATCATATGCAGTAAGCTTGTCAAACAAGTCTCTAATTTCCTCCTTGTACTGGCTTTCAAAGCTGTAGCGAAACATCTGGGTACCCCCTGTATTTTGCTCGGACATAATCATCTGATACAACTTTTCCTTTTTCTTGTTGTTTGTAATCTCAAATTTATAGCTGTCCTCTCCGTAGTATATCCCTCCTAAAGCCTTGTTGAGCTGCCTGAATTCCAGCCTTGCGCTTTCAATGTTCTCCTTTATCCTTGCAAGGAACGACTCCTTGAACTCAAGCTCACAATTATCCTTGGTCTTTGCCAGCTCATCCTCGTATTTGACAATTTCAGAAGAAACAAGCTTGTGATGCTCCTGGATAAAATCTTCCATAGCCTCACGACCGGTTCCAAAATCACAGTCGTACCTGCTGCAATAATCCCTTTGAAAATCCTTTAAGGTATCTGTAAGCTTTATCATTGTATTCTCTAAACCCTGGTTACGGGGTGAGAAGTTTGTAATGATAACCTCTGGAGTCTTGGACCTTGACTGCTCCTCAAATTTCAAGATCCCTTCCTCAAATGCAGCTGGCTCACTCTCTTTTAGGGTATCAAATCCAACAAGCTTATCTTCAAGTTCTCTCCTTATATTCACCAGACTCGACTGATTGGACTCAATATCCTTTTCATAGCCTGTACACATTGATAAGAACTCTCTGCTCTCTTTATGCAGTTTATCCACCTTTATTTTGCATTCCGAAATCTCAAACTGAATCTCCATATAGCTTGGATTGCTCTTGGCCTTTTCAAGCTCCTTTTTCTTGGTGATAAGGATTTCATTTAGCCTCAACAAATCAGCAGGTGCAGAGATGTTTTCCATTATGTTCTGCATATGACAGGAATCAAGTGCTTCAAGCACAAGCTCAATCTTCTCCACAGCACTTCTGTAGATCTTAAGGTCAGTTAATGTCTCCTTAAGCTCCATCTCCCTCATTTCAAGCTGCTTCTTATACGCAATGGCTCCAATAAAGGGAGGATTGTATACCTTTTCGTTGATTTTTCTGACTGCATAGTTCTGATACAGCATGCATCCCTGTGTTATTGCAACCCTGTGCTTCTTCAAATCCTCCACCTGACTGCACCTTGTAACTCTGTTTAAAAGGTAATACGCATAAGCTCTTGCATAGCGGTTGTTGCTGGCGACAAAATATGCCAATGATTCCTGGTCAGCTTCAAGCTCCAGATTTATCTTTTCAGTGTTAACGAGCCCAACTGAATGTATCTTGTCCTTGACTCTGTTGTAAGTATCAAGTGCAACACCGAAATATCTCGGGTCCACTATAAGGTAGAATCTCTGGGTATTAAGATAACCCTCAATTGAATTTTGCCAGGCAGGGTCAGTTATTTCAAGAAGCTCTGAGAAAATCCAGACACTTGCTGAAATTCCACGACTCTTGAACTCTTTCAGAATTTCATCCCTAAGCCGTACAGTATCATCAGGATATGAAAGTTTTTTGTTGTGGAGGTCCTTTATTTCATCCTCAAGCTTTCTTCTTCTATGCTCCAGCTCATTTATTCTTTGCTTAGAACTGTACAGAAGATCATTGTACTCAGCCTTGTTCTTCCTGACTATGCCCTCCATCTCATAGACCATTTCCAATTTTTCATCCAATTGCATCTTTGGGTTGGCCAGATTATTAATCTGGTTTCTGGTCATAGTTGACTTGTTCTCCTTAAACAGCATCTCGAAAGCATTTTCACATTTTTTGAGCATACTGGAAAGCCTGGCTATCTTTTCATCAAGATGATCCTTTTCCTTTTCCATGGACTTGATGTCATTCTCAATATCCTGGATAAGTCTTGTAACCTCATTGTTCTTGTGGGCAGCCTCAAGACCTATCAGTCTGTTGTTTTCACTTTCATATCTCTTCTCGGTCTCACTCCCTCTAAGTCTTGCATTTTCAAACTTGCCCTTTAGCAGGTACATGTTCCTGTCGATTGCATCCATCTGGTTTTTAAGCTTCTCCAGGCCGGCTTTTTCTAGAAGGATTTCATTTACCTTTTTATCCTTTTCCTTTATCTGGATTTCATCCTCCTTGCCAAGAATACCATCCAGTGCTTCAATCTTATTCCTGGTTTTGACCATCAGGTCCTCAAATTCTTTCAGTGAGGATATATTTCTTCTCAGAGAATCGACTTCTATCCTTTTCTCTGAAAGTATGAACTTGTTGATAAAATCCTTAACATTGTCCATTGGCTTAAATGCCAGGGATTTTGGTATCATATCAAAAAATCGGTCCTCAAGATTGCCAAGCCTTCTGCCAAAGCGTTGCTTAGCCTCTCTCATCTGACTTATAAGCTCAACCTTCCTTTCATTTCGTCTGAACTCTCCTTTCATGGAGGGTCTACCTTCAGAAATAAAGGTCAGGTCATCAAGCTTACACTCCTCCACAAACCATCTTGTATCCAGTCTGGCATCCTCATCTGGCGACTCCATCTTTGCACCAAGTGTGAAATACTTTGACTTGCTTTCCTCAAAAAACTCCAGGGCTACATAGGAAATAACACTTCCTTTTCTAATGTATGTGTTGTCCTCATCTCCTGTCTTGCACCTGACATAGCCCCTAAGGTCCCTCCGGCTCTTTTCATTGGCAGCGGTATTGAATTTCCTGGTATTGGTTGTCAATACAAGCTGTATGGCATCAAGAACTGTGGATTTTCCTGATGTGTTTTCCCCTGAAATCAGGAATGAACCGTCAACCTCAATTGTTTCATTCACAAAATAATGCCAGTTAATCAACCTGATCCTGGTCAGCTTCTTCTTCATCATCAGCACCTCCACCTGCATACTTTTTCAATCTGTCTGAGATATCCTCCGCAAGATTATTAATATTTTCACCCGGAACCGCGAACAAGACAGAAGGATAGATTATTATCCTTGCATCAGACTGTGTAATATCCGCATCAACATTGGAAACGAGATTGAACCTTTTAAACAGCCTGATTGCATCCCTGAACGTCGTCTTGTCAATATTGGGTTTTGACTCAACCTTCAACATCTGATATTTGTCATGTATTTCTTCCGAAAATACCATGATATTGTCATTTGTGCTCAATTCCCTCTTCTTTTCTATATATAAGAGCCTTAGAATCAACAGTATTATTGTTTCAATCTTCTTCATGCGGTACCTTCCAGTTCCATTGTAATTGATCAGGCCTGCAACATCACTATTTTCATTAATCTTAAGCTCATATCCCAAAAGGTCAAAATATTCCTCAAACAATTCTCTGTGCTGCATTATGAAGATATAGTCGCTCCTAGTGTCATCTTTTTTCTTTAGAACATAGCAATGGTTAAGAAGCTTATTGGCTGCGCTTCTGAATTTTTCCCTTTGTGCAGTGCTCTCCTTAAATACTTCCATAGCCATCCCACCTTTCAATTACAAAATCCTCAAACCTGAATCCATTTGTCTCAATGATCGTTCCCTTCTTGATTATCCTGTAGCCAGTCATATGATGTCGTCCGTACAGGCTTATAAATATGACCCTTATAAGGTCTCTTTTTGTAATCAATGGCAGTGATGATGCCAGCATGCTATTGTTGTCTCCAAGAGACTCCTTCACAAAGGAATCCATGTTTTTCCTGGAATACCTGTTTCTGTGTTTTTCTCTCAAAGCAAGCTTTCTTGCAAGCCTCTCTTCCTCAGAAATACCCATTGATTCATCCAAAAGCTGAGGTGTCTGATTCTTTCTTGTTATTGGCGTAACATAAAGTGAGTCCCCATCCAGAAAACCCTGTGGGAAAATCTCAAATATCCTCATCATGTCATCACCAGTTTCATCACTAAGGCTCAGGCTCTCATCCTTGTTAAACTCCTCTGCAATAACAGCCAGTAACTGGAATATCTTCCCATCTGTATTCCCTGAATTGTTTATTAGGAATTTAGCCCTTGCCACAGAGCTTGATAGGTATTTAGTGTGCTTGTCATCAATTTCCCTGGCTATTTCATCATAGTTGTTAAATGATGATATTGTACGGAGAACCCTGTTCCTAAGCTCCTCCCTTGCCAGAGGCCGCTCTTTTATCTGCTCAAGTTCCATAAAACCGTCAACAGTCATTTCGAAGATGTTTTTGTCATTCAAAACATATCTCAGCTTTTCTATAATTTCCAGTCTGTAATGGGAAATGTTCTCGCTTGTCTTCATTCTGTGATAGCTTTTTGAGCCAATTTCAATATTGTAGTCAAAGTAATCATGAATTATCTCGGAAGCTGTCTTTTCCCTTGTTATATTGTCTATCCTGTTCTTGATGGAGGTGTTCAGTTTTTTAAGACCCACCATCACATACTCAGTGTTTTCAATGACCTTCTTAATCACATTTTCATACGGTCTTTTAAAACCCTCCTCGTTCATCAGTATGCTGTAGATGGATGATATCTCACTTTGGTACTCCATTTCCTCATTTCTATCTATTCTTATCAATGCTTCAATGACAGTGGCAGCATAATCATGCAGGTTTACCTTCACATTGTAGCTGCTGTCATGCTCATACTCAATCCATCCGCAATTTTTAAGATTTCTCAAGACTGCGTTTGCCTTGGCTCTAGAGTCTATAACGGATATCTCTTCCTCGTCAAAAACCATTTCATCAGGATATACGTCATCAAAATACTGCTCAAGCTTCCCAAGCATAACCTCCCTCTCAACTCCGAAAGAGAATTCAGTCCTATATGTCTCATAGATTATCTCCAGACAATCCACATAGGTATCCTTGTATTTACTTGTAAGGGGTTTGAAAAAGTCATCCGACAGGATTTTAAACAATTGCATATAAGAACACCTCTAATTACAGTTAGTCTATTCATATCAAACAATACTTATTGATATTATTCTACCATTAATCTGGCATCAATTGGAAAATAATGTGGTAATTATTGTTGTGGTTAGTAGTGAATTTGAGTGATTAAATCATCAACATTCCTTTTTAAATACTACTCTACAGCCATCACCACTAAATCCACCTTCCTAATGTATCATTTTTATTTTTAATATATCATTTATGCTGTTATATACCCTATTCCTCTTTTCTCATTAAGTTTTCGTTTATCACTTTTTCTTCTCATGACACACCTCCCCAAAAAAATTAAAAGCTATATAAATTACCTATATGCAACAGTCTGAAAAACTTAGACTATAGTCAGCACACAATGGGGTTTTTTTATATAGCTCTCTACGAAAATATTTAATTATTAGGTTAATCCGATTCCAACCCTTGTATATAATCCAACTATCAGAAAATACTTAAAGGTTATTTCCACTGGCTTATTCACATTTTATACACATTTCTTTTGCGCATGCTATTTCCTTATCCAAAACAAAGCCCCCTGGAAGTTAAGAAAATCCAGGGGACACTTCACACTTCACGGCAATGTTGCAATTCAGTTTTTACTTCGTATAGGTGTTGTTTTTCGGCTGTATTCCGTCCCAAGTCAAAGTATCGTGGCTGACTTCGTCAACTATCAATTCATAACCACCGTCAGGAGCATTGTTCAAGCCAAAAGTCACTTCTCCATCGCCATCAGTCGTTCCACTAAAACTCCAAGGACCGTTTTCGTGTACTAATCTAGCTTCCAGCGTAGCATCGGAGACCGCATTTTCTTCTTCATCTACCAGTGTAAGTTTAATTTGCAGATGTCTATCATCGTATCTTCCTCCTTGAGTCCGCCACACTACCGGCTCAATACTGATAGTAGCTGCTTCGGTTGCAATTTGAGCAGTGGTAGTAAAGGTGGCGCTGGCAGAAACAGT